>JBIIJW010000031.1:0-10541 GCA_044233525.1 Ilumatobacteraceae bacterium
CAGTAGCCATTGGTGTCGCTCTTGGCCTTGGTGGCGGAAACCTCACCTTCTCGCTTTACCTCGTCGCATTGTGCGGTATGGGAATGCTTGCAACCACTGGCGTCATCGTGTCGGAAGACACGTTTGGCCCTGTGTCAGACAACGCAGCAGGTATTGCTGAAATGTCTGGTGAATTCCATGGCGAGCCAGAGCGCATCATGGTCAGCCTTGACGCAGTTGGCAACACCACTAAGGCAGTGACTAAGGGCTTTGCAATCGGATCAGCAGTTATTGCTGCAGTTGCATTGTTTGCTTCATTCATTGAAATCGCTGGTGTAGAACTTGGCATTAAGGCCAAGAGCCTCGCAGACGGTGTGTTCAAGGCACCAGAGTTGGCAATCAACGTTGCTGATCCGAAGATCTTCATTGGTCTTCTCATCGGTGGCGCTGTGCCATTCCTCTTCTCCGCTCTTGCAATTCGCGCCGTTGGCCGAACAGCCGGTGTGGTTGTGCAGGAAGTTCGTAACCAGTTCCGCGATGGCGGAATCATGGCCGGAACGAAGAAGCCTGAATACGGTCCAGTTATCGACATCTGTACAGAAGCATCATTGCGCGAGTTGGCAACACCAGCTCTTCTCGCAGTGTTGACACCTGTCATCGTTGGTTTCGGAATTGGCTGGCAAGCACTCGGTGGCTTCCTTGCAGCCGTTATCTTGACCGGTCAACTCATGGCTAACTACCTCAGCAATGCTGGTGGTGCATGGGACAATGCGAAGAAGTACATCGAAGACGGCAACCACGGTGGAAAGGGTTCTGAGCCATACAAGGCAGCAGTTATTGCTGACACCGTTGGTGACCCATTCAAAGACACCGCTGGTCCTGCGTTGAACCCACTGATCAAGGTGATGAACCTTGTTTCATTGTTGATTCTTCCAGCCATCATCTCGAACCAGGACAATGACGGAACACGTCTCGCTGTTGCTGCGGTGGCGACATTGGTGCTTGTTGCATCAGTGATTCGCTCTGGCCGCCAAAGCGCGGCAGTCTCGGCCAACGCCTAATCACCACTTCACACAAAAGGCCCCGGGCAGAAATGCTCGGGGCCTTTTGCATTCTCCTCATCAATTGCTGTCACAAAGTGGCACACTGTTGTCATGAGATACCTCAGTCTTGAGTGGATTGAAAAAATGCAAGAAGAAGTAGCGGCATCAGAATCGCTCAGCGCACTTGCGCATTCTCATTCCATTGGAGTCACCCAAGTGATTACCGATGGCCCAGAAGGAACAGTGGTGTATCACCTTCAGGTGGGTAACGGCGCCGCGGCGTTCGGCCCTGGTGCAGCAGCCGAGGAACATGTTCGAATTGAACAAACATGGGATACAGCAGTCAGCGTTGCAACAGAACAAGCCCCCGCCCAAGAGTTCTTCATTAAAGGGCTCATCCGCATCTCTGGCGATGCTCAACGATTAATCGATTGCGCTCCCGTTTTCGGAGCTCTCGACTCTGCGTTTTCTGCAGTGCGCACAAACACCGACTACGTGTAACTCGCTGTCGCGTTACCTAGCGCTGCGCAACAGAAGGCGTGCTGGGCAATTGACCCACAGACGAGTCCTCGTTGCTCCCAAACATCACACTCAGAACCACAAGAGCTCCAGCAAGCAGGAACACGCTGGCCCGCCATGAACTGCTACGCCTAGACGAACCACCTGCTGGCGCCTCATACGATGCGCCTGAGAGGCGATCGTGGGCGTGATGTGTGTGGACTGCTTCCGCCATGTGTAATTCCCGATAATTCCGACTTGTTTAGTCAGGTATTTAATCAGGCGGTATGGCGCTCTTGCAACTTGGTGGTCTCAGACGCGGAAATAGGGATTCGTGGGCGCCTGCATGGCCGCAAGATCCGATGCCGTGGCACTGCTTGGCTTCCGGCTCATCGCGACAGCAGCCACGGTGGCGTCACGGTTGTTTTCAAACACAGCCTCTTCGTTGTCTGCTGCAGGATTCACCCACACTGCAGCAATCAACACGACGTCGTCTGCATCGATGAGCAACGACTGCCGATGGGCCATCCCCATTCCAGCTGCGAGACCGGCCTGGGCTGCACCCCACGTGAGTTGACCGTGATGGTCGTTTTCAATTGCGGCCTTGTTGACAAACAAGGTGAACGGACGAATGGGAACTCCAGGTGCGGCCACTGCCATGAATGGAACATGGCCCGCAGACGGTGATGCAAGTGACGTTGCCCATGCGGTTCCCACAGGACCATTACGTGATCCCATGATGATGTTGATGTGTGCTGCATTCACACCGCTTCCGGCGAAACCTTCACCAATCAACATGACTGCATCGCTCATGCTGGTAACCGCCCGTAGCGAGCCAATTTCAATTCATTATTTGAGTCTGTTCCTGGCTTCGTGTCGTACGCAAGAAGCGCAACGTGTCGAGGAACGTCACCGTGCACTGTTGATACACGGTGATAACTCCAGCGACCGTTGAAAATCATCAATGTTCCCGGAGCCATCGGTTCAACACGGACAAGGTCGGCACGCTCCCCTTGTCGAATCGCTGCAACTACGGCCGCGTTGTCATCGTCTGCACGACGGATCATGGGAACATTCTCAAAATGTCCACCCGAGCGAGATGGTTGTAATGCAATGCTGACGACAAAATCAGTTTGATCAAAATGCCATCCAAGCATGTGGCCATCACGCATGACAGACAAGTTCAAGGCGCCAAAAGGATCGGCGTATCGATACAGCGTGTCGTGACCCAGCACACGTGCAACAAACTTCATTAATGGATCCCATTCATAGAGTCCACGAATGAGAGAGTCCGATGGAAATTGGTCGTACGCAACAACATCGAGATTTGCGTTGTTGTCCGTGTGATACGCAATCTTTGCCAACTCATCGCACTCACGTACCAAAATTGGCAAAGCATCTTCTCGAATAAATCCGGGAAGAATTGCAATATGTTCAGCCTGAAACTGGGCGCGCAATGGCTCAATGATTGCGTTGTTTTCTAGCGGCCACCGATCTGTATCGACCAGTGCCGCAGGATTCATTAGATGAGTCCCAGCTTCTTTACTTCATCGCGCTCTTCGATGAGTTCTGCAACAGAAGCGTCGATTCGAGCGCGGCTGAAGTCGTCAATGTCGAGACCCTGCACGATGCTGTAGTCGCCGTTCTTGCACACACACGGGAACGAAGAGATGATTCCTTCTGGTACGCCGTAGCTGCCATCTGATGGGATGGCCATCGACACCCAGTCACCGTCTGCTGTGCCCATTGCCCAGGAGTTCATGTGATCGATTGCGGCATTAGCAGCAGATGCGGCAGACGACGACCCACGAGCCTTGATGATCGCTGCACCGCGCTTTGCGACGGTGGGAATGAAATCATTCTCCAACCAAGCTTGGTCGTTGATGAGTTGCGCGGCATTCTTGCCACCCACTTCACAATGGAAGAGGTCTGGGTATTGCGTGCTGGAGTGATTGCCCCAAATTGTCATCTTCTTGATGTCGGTCACGGGCTTGCCCACCTTTGCAGACAACTGCGATACAGCACGGTTGTGGTCGAGACGTGTCATTGCGGTGAAGCGACGTGGGTCGAGGCCCTTTGCATTGTTCATTGCAATCAATGCGTTCGTGTTTGCTGGGTTACCAACAACTAACACCTTGACATCCTTCTTTGCGGCAGCAGCAAGTGCCTGACCTTGTGGCTTGAAGATGCCACCGTTTGCACTCAGCAAGTCACCACGCTCCATGCCGTCTTTACGGGGCATTGCACCAACAAGGAATGCAGCGTCGGCATCACCAAATGCGGTTTCTGCGTTGTCGGTACACACCACACCAGCAAGAAGTGGGAATGCGCAGTCATCAAGTTCCATGCGAACACCTTCCAAGGCGCCCAATGCAGGAGTGATTTCAAGTAACTGCAAAATCACTGGTGTATTTGGGCCAAAGACGGCACCAGAAGCGATACGGAAAAGGAGGCTGTAGCCGATCTGGCCGGCTGCGCCGGTGACCGCGATACGTACGGGAGTTGTCATGCCATAAGCGTACGCATATGGACACCCCGATGCCCAATACTGACTAGTGAAATGGGGCCGGAATCAGCGCCCGAGGCCCTTCAAGATGAAGGCAACATAGTTGTCTTGACCGACGGCATTCGGATGAACTCCATCCGATGCAAACCAGTCTTTTTGGGTCTTTGAGTGCTCTAGCCAATCAAGCACCGTCACGTTTGGATACTTCAACGGCAGAGCATTGATGATTGCGTTATTGATGTTTTGATATTCCCGCCCAGGAACCCTGACCGTGAGGACGAGCACTCTGTCCACGTCGCCAAGCGGCCCCATCACACGATCGAATGTTGCCTCGTTGGTGGTTCCATTTGTACCGAGATGGATAACAACGTTCTCACCAAGTCGATTAATTGACTTGTAATAGTTGAACACCTGCAGTGCTTCAAGAACCTGACGATTCTTCTCTGCATTAACAACGAGTCCCTGTGCCGTCAACTTTCGTGCCGAACCCAACATGACAGAGTCTCCAACGGCGAGAACGTCAATCCGTTCTGCTGGCACTGTTGTGGTAGCGACTGGACTGGTGGTGTCCACCGGAACAGACGACGGAATTGTGACAACTGAATCTTGATTGTCATCCAAGTTGGACGCGACATCATCTTCAATCACTCGCGCACCAGCCATGCTGACAATGGAGAACAACGGAACTATGGCCATCGTGGCCGCAACAATGGGCAGTGGTCCCCACATTCGTGTCGATCGTGAACGCCATGACCTCCATGCTTCACGCGCCTTGCCATTACGAATAGGTGTCTCAATAAATTGATACGACGCTTCCGTGACAACAACAGTGATTGCCATCAATGCAATGAACTCTTCAAGAGTCAAGAGAACGCCAGCACTCTTGCGATACGCCTGGAAGATGACCCAGTGATACAAGTACAAGCCATACGAACGCTTGCCAATCCACACAAGAACCGGAGTTCCAATGACATATTTTCCAAGTCGCGAACGAGGATGCGTCACTGTTGCGATGGCAAACACCGTGGCAAGACCAACCATGAAGAGTCCACCGCGGTACAGCAATTCATAACCTTGGGTTCCAACATTCTCAACGAGGACGACCTCACGGAATTTCCAGCACATCCACGCGAGTGACGCAATGCTAAGAACACCAAGGACATCTAGCCCATTTGCGTTTGAGCCAGCTCGACCACGGCGAATTGCCCATGGCCGCCACAACGTTGCAAGTGCCGCACCAAGAAGCAAACCAGACGCACGAGTCACTGTGCCCAGATAGAGATAATCCGTTCGCAGGACCGTGCGACCGAATAGTTCTATGTATTGCTCCGGTGTTTTTTCAATAGTGTCAATTGGGCCCGCACGGAAGACAGCAGAGGTATACACCGCAACTGCACCAGCCAGCACGGTAAACAACAGACCAATGAGTGGGAGTGTTTTGTTACCCAGACGTCGTAACAAGACAAACATGACAACTGGCCACACGATGTAGAACTGTTCTTCTACTGCTAATGACCACAAATGGCGAAGTGGGGCAAACTCTGACGCGGAGGTGTACGACGAGCCAGTCCACACTTGGAACCAGTTCGAGACATACACAATGCCTGCGATGACATCGCCACGAAGTTTTCCTAAACGGTCTGGATCAAATATTGCGCAATAAGTGATTGTTCCGATTAAAAGCGTGAAGAGCGCGGGGAGCAATCGACGTGCGCGTCGAACCCAGAACTGAGTCAGCGATACGGTACCAACTCGTTCCCGTTCAGCAATTAACAACAGCGTGATGAGATAGCCAGAGATTACGAAGAAGACTTCAACTCCAAGAAATCCACCGCCCAACCATTCCCTATTCGCGTGATACACGATGACCGCAAGAACGGCGAGTGCGCGAAGTCCATCGAGCCCTGGAACATACGGAACAACTGGCCCACGGCGTGTCCCCCACGCAGGCGTTCCAGAAGTGTTGTTATGTTGATCTAACTGGCTCATGAGAAATGCGTGTTATGCAACAGGAAGGCCCAGTTGGGCGTAAATCTCCAGGGTGGCCGTTGACTTGTTCAACGTGTAAAAGTGCAATCCAGGAGCGCCAGCTTCCAACAACTTCGCACACAATTCAGTGGCTGCATCGATACCAATCTGACGAACTTCTTCCGGTGTACGACCTGCTTCCAATCGTTCGCGTAACCACGATGGGAATGCTGCACCAGACAGTTCAGCCATACGTTCCACTTGTGCAATGTTGGTGACAGGCATGATGCCAGGAACAACAGGCTTATGAACATCGAGATCGGCAAGGTCGTTTACCAACGACAGATAGTGATCGATATCAAAGAAGAACTGAGTTGTTGCGAAATCTGTGACACGCAATTTGTCTGCCAAATGACGACGATCTGTTGCTAGGTCTGGTGAGCGTGGGTGACCTTCAGGATGGGCTGCCACTCCGATACCAACATCGCAGATGCTGCGCAGATGCTCAACCAGTTCAAGCGCATAGGTGAAATCACTCGGTGCGGCATCTTCTGCATTCTTCGGTGGGTCGCCAGCCAATGCCAAGACGTTCTCAATTCCCGCCTCCACATAGGTGGCCATGATGTCGGTGATTTCCTGGCGAGCGTGACCCACGCACGTGAGATGTGGCATGGGCGGAACATTGGTTTCCTTCTTGACCCACAAGACGGTGTCGCGGGTGTGCTCTCGGGTGGAGCCTCCGGCCCCGTAGGTCACCGACACAAACGAAGGTGCAAGTGGTTCTAACTCGGCGATAGTGCGCCCCAACGACATGGAGCCAGCAGCAGACTTAGGGGGCGAGAACTCAAATGAGAACGTGCGTCCTGCAGCGAGGAGGTCTCCGATTCGCGCCATTGGAGCAGTCTACGACCTGGCTAGTGGCGGAAGTGGCGGGTTCCGGTGAAGACCATGGCAATGCCATGGGTGTTGGCCGCCGAGATGGATGCAGAATCCCGCACACTGCCACCGGGTTGGATAATGGCAGTGACGCCTGCGGCGGCCAACTCTTCGACCGTATCGCCGAACGGGAAAAAAGCATCGCTGGCAGCAACGGCTCCGCGCGTGGAAATTCCTGCGCGCGTGATTGCGATACGAGCTGCATCAACGCGATTTGGCTGGCCTCCACCAACTCCGATTACAACTTCTTTGTTGGCCAACACAATGGCGTTACTCCATGTGGCGGCAACTGTTTGCCACGCAAGAAGAAGGTCTTGCCACTCATCGTCTGACGGTGCTCTCTCTGTGACCACGGTGAAGTCGTCAAGTGGCTCGTCAACTTCATCTACTTGTTGCACAAGTAGTCCGCCATCAATTGATCGAACATTGATGGCCATGGAGTGGTACGGCGCAACTGCTTCGATGAGTCGCAGATTTTCTTTCTCACACAAAATCTCCAACGCCTCTGCGCTGAACGATGGCGCGATAACTACTTCAGTGAAAATTTGAGAGATCTCACGTGCCGTTGCTTCGTTAACCTCGCCGTTCACAGCAACAATTCCCCCAAATGCGCTGATGGGGTCTGCTGCATGAGCCTTTGTGTACGCACCAAGGATGGTGCTGTCTAAGGCAACACCGCACGGATTCGCATGCTTCACAACAACTGCAGCTGGTCGGTCGAATGCGCTCACCAATTGCCATGCAGCTTCCGTGTCCAATACGTTGAGATACGACATCTCTTTGCCGTTCAACTGAACTGCGGAGTCCCACCAACTTTCAACACCGGGCAATCGATAACGTGCACCAACTTGGTGCGGGTTCTCGCCGTACCGCAAAATTTCTGCGCGTTCAGCAACCATGGTGAGAATGGGTGGCACCAACGCACTCGCGCGATCTGGATTCTCATCTGCCAACCACGACGCAATAGCGGCATCGTATGCACTCGTGATACGAAACGCTTTCTGTGCAAGAACTCGTCGAGCAGAGATACCGAAGTATCCGCCTTCAATCATTTCCAATACATCTGCGTAGTCAGCGGTATCCACAACGACGCCGACATGGGCAAAATTCTTTGCAGCTGCGCGCACCATTGCTGGTCCACCCACATCGATGAGATCAATTCCGGGTTGAGATCCGAATGGATACAGATTCACAACAACCAAATCAATTTCATCGATTCCGTATTGCTGCAACTCATCCATGTGCTGTGGATTGTTGCGGTCAGCCAAAATTCCACCATGCACTTTCGGGTGAAGTGTGACAACGCGATGGTCGAGAATTGGCGGAGTTCCGGTTACATCGGCGACATCCGTGACGGGAATTCCTGCTGCCAACACATGCGCGGCAGTGCCGCCACTTGATAACAGTGTCCACCCCAACGCATGAAGCGCTGAAGCAAGCTCAGCAATGCCGGTCTTGTCGTAGACGGAAAGAAGTGCGCGTGGCACTCAGCGCAGCCCGGCGACGATTTCAGCCATTAACTCGCCGGCTTCGGTGGGGTTTTGCCCGACCTTCACACCGGCATCGCGAAGTGCATCCATCTTTCCTTGTGCTGTGCCCTTACCGCCAGACACGATGGCACCTGCATGGCCCATCTTCTTGCCGGCAGGTGCAGTTACACCAGCGATGTATGCAGACATTGGCTTCGTGACGTTTGCCTTAATGAACTCTGCAGCTTCTTCTTCTGCAGATCCACCAATTTCACCAATCATGATGATGGCGTGTGTCTCTGGATCGTTTTGGAATTCACGCAAGCAATCAATAAATGATGTTCCTGGAACTGGGTCTCCGCCGATTCCAACACAGGTCGATACACCAATGCCACGTTGCTTCAATTCGTACAACGCTTGGTACGTGAGTGTTCCAGAACGTGACACAATGCCAACGTTTGGACCGCTTGCCGATGGAAGTTCTGCAATCTCTCCGGCGGTGATACCAATGTTGCACTTACCTGGGCTGATGATGCCTGGGCAGTTTGGTCCAAGCAAACGAACCTTTGGATAGTCACGAACCAACGTGTTGTAGGTGCGGGCTTCGTCCTGTGCAGGAATGCCTTCAGTGATGCACACAATGAATGTGATGCCCGCTGCGGCTGCTTCAAGAATCGCAGCTGACGCTGCCTTTGGTGGAACAGTGACGAACGATGCGGTTGCACCAGTTGCAGATACTGCTTCGGCAACGCTGTTGTAGACAGGAATGCCTTCAACATCAGTACCACCCTTACCTGGTGTTACACCGGCAACAACTTGTGTCCCGTATGCCTTGTTGCGAAGTCCGTGATACTTGCCCTGGCCTCCGGTGAGCCCTTGCACGATGACTTTGGTGTCTTGATTTACGAAAATTGCCATGATGGTGGTCCTTACTTCGAGAGTGCCACTGCGGCCCGTGCGGCCTCGAGCATTGTTGGCTTGCTAGTGAGTTTTGATTCTGGAATTCCAGCGTTTGCCAATATGGCGCGGCCTTCTTCAGCATTGGTGCCATCGAGACGAATCACGATTGGTGCGCGCAATTCCACGCGACCAAGTGCTTCCACGATTCCCTTTGCAACTTCTTCGCCACGAGTAATTCCGCCAAAAATGTTGATGAAGATGCTCTTCACGTTTTGGTCGGAGTTAATGACTTCAAGCGCACCGGCCATGAGGTCTGCATTTGCACCACCACCAATGTCCAAGAAGTTTGCTGCAGTCCCACCAACTTGATTCACCACGTCGAGTGTGCTCATGGCCAGACCAGCACCGTTGGCGATGATTCCCACCGTGCCATCGAGACCGATGTATTGCAGGCCCTTTTCGCGGGCAAGTTTTTCACGATCGTCTAGTTCTTCTGTTGCCTTGAACTCTTCCCACTCTGGATGGCGGAAGTCGGCATTTGCGTCGAGGCTGACTTTTGCGTCCAATGCATGCACTTCGCCAGTTGGCTTCAAGATGAGCGGGTTGATTTCTGCGAGGTCACAGTCACCTTCGGTGAAACAGCGATACAACTTCACAAGGATGTCAGCGACTCCTTGCTGGGCCTTCTCGGGAATCTTTGCATCAACCGCTGCCTTCTTAGCTGCCGCCGCAGAGAGACCGTCCACTGGATCAATGTGCAACATCAGAATCGCTGAAGGATTCTTTGCCGCAACTTCTTCAATCTCAACGCCGCCCTCTTTGCTCAACATCAGCAAGTGCTTCTTTGCACCGCGATCAAGTGTGAATGATGCGTAGTACTCCTCGGCGATGTCGCTGGCGTTCTCCACCCACACGCGCTTCACGATGTGGCCCTTGATATCCATGCCAAGAATGTTTCCGGCGTGCGTGCGCACTTCATCTGCATTGTTTGCCAACTTGATGCCGCCAGCCTTACCGCGGCCGCCAACTTGAACCTGGGCCTTCACAACAACTGGATAACCAGCTTCGTCTGCTGCCTTCACTGCTTCATCAACAGTGTGCGCAACGTCGCCTTTGGAAACGGGGATGTCGTAGCGCGCAAAGTATTGCTTGCCCTGATACTCAAAGAGGTCCATGAATTACTCCGTGTATTTCTATTCGCGGTTGTCGAGTTCTTCTTCAAGCCACTGACAAATAGCTTTG
>JBIIJW010000252.1:0-2572 GCA_044233525.1 Ilumatobacteraceae bacterium
ATTTGCTACGGCTGCCAGTTAATTGCTCAGCAACTCGGTGGAACTGTTGCGCGTGGTGGGCGAGGCGAGTATGGCCGTGCAACATTGACACGCGACGGCAACTCACACGTACTTGCTCAGAATGCGCCGCACACCCATGACGTGTGGATGAGCCATTTTGATTTTGTTAGTGACGTACCAGAAGGGTTCACCACCACCGCATCAACTCCAGATGCTCCGAATGCGGTCATTGAAAATGTTGGTCGCAAGATTTTCGGTGTGCAGTATCACCCTGAAGTGATTCATTCGTCATTTGGTCAAGACTTGCTTGTTCGATTTCTTGTCGAAGTCGCTGGTTGCTCCCAAGATTGGACAATGGCCAACATTGTTGAAGATCAAGTAGCAGCCATTAAAGCGCAAGTTGGATCAGACCGTGCAATCTGTGGCTTGTCTGGTGGTGTTGATTCGTCTGTTGCAGCCGCACTTGTTCATCGTGCAATTGGTTCACAACTCACGTGTGTCTACGTGGATACCGGATTGATGCGTCGTGGTGAGAGCGAACAAGTTGTTGAAACATTCCGGCGAAGCATGGGGATTGAATTAATTCATGTCGACGCGGGTCAGCGATTCTTTGACAAGTTGCAGGGAATCACCGAGCCCGAAGCAAAACGAAAAGCGATTGGCGAATTGTTCGTTCGCATTTTTGAAGAACACACCGGCGGAATCACCGATGCAAAGTTCTTGGTACAAGGAACGTTGTATCCAGACATCGTTGAGAGTGGCGGAGCAGATGGAACCGCGGCTGTTATCAAGAGCCATCACAATGTTGGTGGATTACCAGATGACATGGAACTTGAATTGTGTGAACCATTGCGCGCACTATTTAAAGATGAAGTTCGAAAAGTAGGCGTCGAACTTGGATTGTCCGATGACATTGTGTGGCGTCAACCGTTTCCAGGTCCAGGACTTGGAGTTCGTATCATCGGCGAAGTCACCACCGACAAAGTCGCCACATTGCAGCACGCAGATGAAATCGTGCGACATGAAGTACGAGATGCAGGGCTTGAACGAGAGATCTGGCAAGCATTCGCAGTGTTGGCAGATATTCGAAGTGTCGGCGTCATGGGGGATGAACGCACATATGGTCGCCCCATCATTATTCGAGCGGTCACAAGCGATGATGCAATGACAGCAGATTGGGCTCGACTTCCGTACGAGTTGCTGGAAAAAATGTCCAACCGAATCATTAATGAAGTACCCGGAATCAATCGTGTGGTGTATGACGTCACCTCGAAACCGCCCGGCACAATCGAGTGGGAATAGCACATCTTTTTTCCCTTGTTTCATAAGGGGTTCAGCGCTTCTGAAGTCGAACTGATGTTTCGCACAACTACCGTATAAGAGTCATGAACGCGACCCGCTTCCCCCGGGGATCTCACAGATCCGTTGTCGCCGGTTTTCTCTCGCTGGTGTTAGTGGCGACATTTGTTGTCTTTCCTTCTCAGGCGTCGGCTGACTCCATTGACGAAAAGCGCCGTCAGGCAGCAGCAATTGCCGATCAGTTGGAGAACTTGGTTGACCAAATGAATTCACTGGGCGAGGACTATTCGGAGTCATTGGTGGAGCAAGCAGACCTTGCGGTGGAAATTGAACAGGCACAAGCCGATGTCGCAGCCGCTGAAGCAGATCTTGCTCAAATGCGAGGAACGTTGTACATGTCTGCGGTGACGCAATTTATGCATGGCGGTCGAAACTCAACATTGACCAATCTCTTTGCATCGGCTGGTGGAGTGCAAGATGCACTTCAACGCGAACAACTCACGTCGATTGCAATGAATCAAGGTGCGCTCACCACAGACTCACTTGACGCAACGGCTACTGAACTTGTCAAGAAGAAGGCGGTTCTTGAGAAAAAACGTCAGCGAGCTGAAGATGTTGCTGAGTACGTTTTGAAGCGAAAGAACGCCGCTGAATCATTGGCAGAGAAATATCAGCAGTTGCAAACGTCTGTCCAAGGCGACTTGGCTGATCTTTTGCGTGAGGAGCGCGCTCGTCGTGAACGCCAAGCGCTTGATGATGCTCGACGTGAAGAAGCTGGATTTAGAAGTAAGTACTCGTCGTTGCAAAAGAAGTACGGAAATATTCCATCTGTCTCTGCGCGTGCACAGACAGCGGTTCGAGCTGCGCTTTCTCAGCTTGGTGTGCCGTATCGATATGGCATGAGCGCGCCAGGCCGAGCATTCGACTGTTCGGGTCTCACCACCTATGCGTGGGGCAAGGCTGGGGTGGGATTGCCAAGAAACTCACGTCGTCAGTACAACGCGCTGCCAAAGATTCCGAAGCAGTTCGCACAACCGGGCGACCTCATCTTCACGGGATCTCCTATTCACCACGTTGGTATTTATCTCGGCAACGGAACCATGGTGCACGCACCGCAAACGGGTGATGTTGTGAAGATTGGCCCGATTCGTTGGTGGAAGGTCGTTGGCGTCGTACGCCCGCGATAAGACGAACTACGGTCATTCCCCATGCAGGGGATCGACGAACCACGTGTTGAGGCGTGGCTCAACAGCAACATCAGTGGTGCCGAGGG
>JBIIJW010000253.1:0-2565 GCA_044233525.1 Ilumatobacteraceae bacterium
CCCATCCTTCATCATTGTTGCGCTGCACAGAACTGCGTCGAGCTTCGGGAGACAGTGCATCGATGTGCCGACGGAATTGTGCAATTCCATCGTCGATGCGACTCTTTCGATTATCTAAGTAGACCAAGGTCAGCAGAGTTGAGCCAGAGATGATGGCCATGACCCAAAAGAATCCACTGATGAAAGAAATTGCAATCACGATGTACGTCCTACAGATGACGGAGACACAACATCGTGCGCTCCGGTTCCCCAATCTGATCCACCGACCCAATTTTCTTTCTTCCAAATTGGTGCACTTTCTTTCAGCGCATCAATCGCAAAACGAGCCGCATCAAACGCAACTGGGCGATGTGGTGACGACACAGCGACAACAACTGAGGACTCTGACAGTTGAACGCGTCCTGTTCGATGGAGAATTGCGATTCGTCGCGCATCAGGAAAACGTTGGCGAGTCTCGTTGACAATCTTTCGAAATGCGGGAAGTGCTGCCTCGTCGTAGGCCTCATAATCGAGAGAGGTCACATCGGTGCGGCCCTCGGCATGGTCCCGGACTGTCCCGGAAAACAGCACCACGGCTCCGCAATCTGGCCTCACCGCCCACTCATAGATGGCAGCGATGGGCAACTCGTGGGTGGTGAGTTCACACCACTCATCGCTCGTTGCCTCATTCACCATAGATTCATCGTACTCCCCCACACTCGTGCAATGCCTGTGATGGCGACACCACTTCGGGGCGCACCGGGATTACTCTTTTCTACTTGTGACCACGGATGACTTTGAGAACCCCAACTCATCTCCCGTTCCACCGTACGAACGCGATTGGCGTCACCCTGCTGAAGTTGCGAACAACGAGCGGACTCGTCACCTTGGTTCATCGCCGCCACTTGGTCGCCGACTCACTGCACTCACGGTCATTGCAAGCGTTCTCACCTCTCTTGCGGTCCTCGCCGTAGCAATTCCGAAAGGAATCGAGGGATACACCCAAACCGACGACGATGACATCGTGACAGCAAGCACCGTTCCAGCAGTAAAGGGCTCGGGCTTGGTATCAATTACTGGGCTTCGTGGACTCAATGGCACCACATCAGCCCTGTCTCTTGGTAACCGCTTGTGGTTAGTGGCCACTGAGGACATCAAGCCCAAGCGGTTTGTGGCCCCCGACGGAGCGGCATTCACTGTGCTACGCGAGAACCAGACAGTCGGGTTAAGCGTTATTCAAATCAACGCCGGTGAGAACATCCCGGCCATTCAAACCGACACCATCGCCGATCAACTCACGACAGATGAGTTATCCGATTGTCGCATCGTTGATGCGTTCCAAGTACACACCCTCGCATCTGAGCCCAGCTTGGTCTCGCAATCATTTGACGACTCTCATCCAATCAATCTGGATACATCTATTAAAGGTCTCGCCGTCGCATTGAACAAGCGGCAAGAGATTGTTGGCGTCTTGGTCCGAACTGCGCATGCCCATCGATTGGTATCCAAAGATGCGCTCCTCAAGTTGGCCGCGCGCTAAGACCGCTCATTTCCATCTAGCCTGACCCTATGGCCGATGGCGATTTCCCCCCGCAGAATCCATTTGGTGGCCTGCCGTTTTTCAACGACATGATGCGCGCAATGTCGCAACAAGGTCCACTGAACTGGGATTTGGCACAGCAGTTTGCCCAATTAGGAGCAGTTGGCGATACCGCAGATCCAGAGCCAGATGCTTCGGTTCGTATTACCTACAACTCGCTTGCAGATATCGCCGACCTACACGTTCAAGAAATCACCTCGTTGTCGACGGGGCCCAAGGATCGCCACACAGAAATTCTCACCACCACTCGCGCGCGATGGGCTCATCGAACATTGTCAGACCTCCGTCCCTTGTTTACAGACCTCGCAACGGCACTGAGTACCCGACAGGAACCAGGTGAGACACCAGATGACCCCATGGCCGCCATGTTGACAAATCTGTCCAACATGATGGCGCCAGCAATGATGGGCATGTCTATTGGTTCCATGATTGGTGCCCTAGCCCAACATGCGCTTGGCCAATACGAACTACCGCTCTCTCGCCCACATGCATCTGAAATTTTGGTGGTGTCATCATCTGTTGATTCATTCGCAAAAGAATGGGACATTGCGCTTGACGATTTACGAATGTGGGTTCTCGTCCATGAATTGTCATCGCATGCAATTCTTGCGACTCCATCAATTCAAAACGGTTTCATGCCGCTCATTCAACAACATGTCTCTGCATTCCGGCCAGACCCACAGGCCCTGATGGAGAGCATTGGTGAACTTGATCCATCAGACTCCGATGCGTTATCGCGAATTCAATCTCTTTTTTCAGATCCCATGGTCTTATTGGGTGCGGTTCGCACACCCGAGCAAGAAGCAATGACTCCACGTCTTGATGCACATGTTGCCGCCATCACCGGATACATCGATTACGTCGTTGATACGGTCAGTGCACGACTGTTGGGCACAGCATCGCCAATTGCCGAAGCTGTTCGCCGACGACGCGTTGACTACGGCTCAGATGCGCAGTTAATTGAACGATTGCTGGGTATCTCAGCA
>JBIIJW010000255.1:0-2531 GCA_044233525.1 Ilumatobacteraceae bacterium
ATTTGTGTCGCGGTCCTCATGTTCCAAGTACGTCACGTCTTGGTCACTTTGCATTGATGAAAGTTGCTGGTGCTTACTGGCGCGGCAATGAAAAGGGTCCAATGCTGCAACGCATCTACGGAACCGCATGGGAAAGCGACGCTGCACTAAAAGACCATCTTCATCGCCTTGAAGAAGCAGCAAAGCGTGATCACAGGAAACTTGCGAATGAGCTTGACCTGTTGTCTTTCCCATCGGAACTTGGTGGCGGCCTGGCAGTGTGGCACCCAAAGGGCGCCATTATTCGCAAACTGATGGAGGATTACAGTCGCCAACGGCATCAAGATGGTGACTACCAATTCGTGTATACGCCACACCTCGCAAACGCGAATTTGTTTGCACAATCTGGCCATTTGGATTTCTATGCCGACGGCATGTACCCGCCCATGGAGATGGACAACGGCACGTACTACATGAAGCCGATGAACTGTCCAATGCACTGCTTGATTTATGGGAGTCGTCAACGCAGTTATCGCGAGTTGCCGCTTCGTTTGTTTGAGCTCGGCAACGTGTACCGCTACGAGCGAGCCGGAACATTGCACGGTCTTTTGCGCATCCGTGGTTTCACCCAGGACGACAGTCATATCTATTGCACCGAAGACCAAATGGCCGATGAAATCGCATCGTTGCTCGATTTCATCATGTCTGTCTTGCGGCGATTTGGTTTCCACGACTTTGAGTTCAATTTGTCTACGCGCGATCCTGAAAAGTCAGTCGGATCCGACGACATCTGGCAGAAAGCAACCACTGCATTGCAAGACGCATTGAACAAGCACGGGCTTGAATACAAAATCAAAGACGGAGATGCAGCGTTCTACGGTCCGAAGATTGATATCGATGTCCGAGATGCAATCGGTCGTAAATGGCAACTCAGTACCATTCAATGCGACTTCAACTTGCCAGAACGATTTGGCTTGGAATATGTCGGATCAGATGGTCAACGGCGTCGTCCCATCATGTTGCATCGTGCACTATTCGGTTCAATCGAGCGATTCTTCGGTGTGCTGATAGAGCACTACGCCGGTGCTTTCCCCACATGGTTGGCGCCAGAACAAGTTCGAGTACTTCCAGTTGCTACTGCACACAATGAATATGCCACGCAGGTTGTTCATGCAATTCGCTCGGCAGGTTTCCGAGTTGACATCGACGTTGCAGATGAGCAGTTGGGCAAGCGAATTCGAAACGCAAAGACAAGCAAGGTGCCCTATGTGCTGGTTGTCGGCGACGACGACGTGGCAGCCGGGACTGTTGGCGTTAATCCGCGAGGCGGAGATGTTGATCGTGGCGTTGGCCTGCAGCAATTCATTCAACATCTGACATCAGATGTTGAAGAAGGATTATCGGGCGGCGAATAGATGTCGCTTGAACAATTGTGGAATGGGTGGCGATCCGAGTACGTCACGGGGGGAGTAGGTAAAAGCTCCGACTCTTCAAAGTCTGTGTTCACCCAGATTCTTGAGTCTGGCCTTTCAGACGAAGATGCTTTCATTGTTCATCGTTCCCACACGTGTTTTGCAATCTTGAATGCGTTCCCTTATTCGTCTGGGCACGTCATGGTTTTGCCGTTTCGTGAAGTTCAACATTTGCACGATTTGTCAGATGAAGAGACCCTTGATTTGTGGACCACCGTGAAAGATGCAACACGTGCACTGCACATTTCGCATCATCCAGACGCATTGAATGTTGGGATTAACCTCGGGTCTGCTGCGGGAGGCAGTATCGCGCAACATCTCCATGTTCATATCGTTCCTCGATGGAACGGTGATTCCAATTTCATGACATCGGTTGCGTCCACTCGTACTTTGCCCGAACCCTTACCGCTATCAGCGGAGAAGTTGAGAAATGCCTGGCCTAAGGAGGCGTCATGACAGAAGAAATTCGCGATCAGTTACCTGAAGATTTGAACGCCGTTGATCACATCGGTGTCTATGACTTCCCCGACAACAGCCGTCGTCGTATTCCAGCGATTATCTATGCGGTAATGGCAATTGCATGTGTCGCCGTATGGCAAGTTGGTGATTCTGATGCATCGCCGTTAGTGAATCGCGGCCTTATCTTTGCAGCCGCCGTTCTTGGCGTGATGGGTGTTGTGTCGTTCACAAGTGGTTGGCGAATGACGGTTGATGAGAGCGAAGCACTCGTTATTGCCACCCGTAAAGTGGGCTACCCCGTTGGTCATGCGTCGGCGCAACAAGTGTGGCGAGGTCTGCGTAGTCGGCCTACATGGAGAATCTTTTGCTACAGCGCAGAGGAACCTCCACTGCAACGTGGTCTTGTGTTGGTCGATGCGGTGAACGGAAACATTGTTGAATGTCTCGTCGAGAAGAATCCAGACGCTGAAGTGACTCCGTCGCCGTCAACGGGCGAGTAGCGTTCATCCCATGTTCGACGGCAAGTTTCGGGCGCCGATTGAGCGCGCAGTTCGGCCTGTTGGCATGTTGTTGCGACGTACGGGGATGTCGCCAGATCATCTCACCATCTTGGGGATTGTT
>JBIIJW010000254.1:0-2531 GCA_044233525.1 Ilumatobacteraceae bacterium
CATTTCGACCCGATAGAAGGACCGCACCACCGAGTGCACTTGCTGCGGTTCCACCAGAGGCAAAGACGCTCACCGCAGACATCTGCGATGCCCCTGTGAACACAAGCAGCGACATCACGGTCGCTTGTGCGATTGATGCATTTGCTGTTACTGCCAGAACACCAAAAGACATTCCGAAGATGACGAAGGCGACTCCGATGACGAGGGACGCACTGATGAATCGGCGCGCATCTGGTGCGCGAAACATATTCACGTCAGGAACCAAAGAATGTGGCTTTACCTGGGCCGTTCTCGAGGAAACTCTTCACGCCCACTTGACTGTCGTTTGTGCCAAACACTTCGACAAAACCGTCTAGCTCCATCTGAAGTCCTTCTTCCAACGTGGTGTTCATTCCAGCATCGACGACCCGCTTAATGATTCGCGATGCTTGCGCAGCACCGCTAGCAATTGATTGCGCAAGTTCGTGAGCCCGAGTCATTAACTGATCTGGTTCCACCACTTCATCAGCAAGACCAATACGAAGCGCTTCGTCGGCCTTTACCTGTCGACCCGTCATCATGAGTTCTTTGGCGCGACTTGAGCCAACAAGTCGTGGCAAACGCTGAGTGCCGCCACCGCCAGGAATGATGCCCAGCAAGATCTCTGGCTGTCCGAAAACCGCCTTCGTTGACGCAATGCGATAGTCGCAGGCCATTGCCAACTCGCAGCCACCACCGAGTGCATAACCACTGACGGCTGCAATGGTGAATCCTGGCAAGGCCGCGACAGCATTCAATGTTTTGTGAAACTGCTGACCAATGGTGTCTGCCTCGGTGGGTCCGCCAAATTCTGAAATCTCGGCACCCGCAGCGAACAAACGATCACCACCAGTGATGATGACAGTGTGTGCAGACAACAGCGTGAGGTCGGTGGCAAGGTAGTGAAGACGTTGCAACATCGCGGTGGATAACGCATTCACCTTTGGTGAATTCAACGTCAATACAAAGACGCCGCGAGCGGGGCTATCGACTAGTACTAAACCTTCGTTAGACATTTACGCACCAACGCCTTTCAACATTTCATCTGCAGCAGACCACGGATCAATTGAACGATTCAACACGCCGCTTTGAAGTGAATCCCATCGCTCGCCTGTGCAAATATCTCGCGCACGCTGCTCTAAGCGACGGGCAACAATCTCACGCAATTCTTCGCGCAACCGAAATTCACGACGTTGAAGTAACTCACCCGATTGTTCAATCGCGGCACGATGTTCAAGAATTGCTTCCCACAATGACGGCACGCCCTCACCAGTGCTTCCCACGGTGGCAATGATTGGTGGTCGCCAGGCTTCATGCGGCAAGTCGCTGAGTTCCAACATTTGTTCAATATCGCGACGCGTCTCTTCCACACCTTTGCGATCTGCTTTATTAATGACAAAGATGTCGGCGATTTCCATGAGGCCTGCTTTGTTGGCCTGCACCGAGTCGCCCCAACCTGGATTCAACACAACAACGGTGGTGTCAGCTTTGCCAGCAATTTCTACTTCCACTTGTCCAACGCCAACTGTCTCCACCACGATCCATTCGCGACCAACAGCATCCAACATTCGAATTGCTTCAGGAGTAGACAGCGACAGTCCGCCGAGGTGACCGCGCGTTGCCATGGAACGAATAAAGACTCCTGGGTCTGTGGCGTGATCTTGCATGCGAACCCGGTCGCCAAGAATGGCACCGCCAGTGAATGGGGACGATGGGTCGATGGCCAAGACCGCCACTTCCATCTGCCGGGCGCGCAAGTGCTTGATGACAGCACTTGTCAGTGTGCTCTTACCTGCACCTGGTGCTCCCGTGATGCCAACGGTGTAGCCCTTGCCGCCACGCTGATACGCAAGTCGACCTACTTCGCGCGCAACGACATCTCCGCGCTCTAACAACGACAACACGCGAGCAAGTGCGGCACGGTCTCCTGCGCACGCAGCATCGAAGAGAGCTTGAGGACTTAGGTTGCGACGACTCACTTACGCGACCTGCACAACCTCAGTGACGCCGTCGATTCGATCGCGCATGATGCGCTCGATTCCAGCCTTCAGGGTTTGGTCGGACGCCGGACATGTGGTGCATGCACCCGTCAACGTGACGGTGACAATGCCTGTTGCTTCATCGACCTCACGCAAGATGATGTCTCCACCGTCGGCTTGCAGCGCTGGCCTGATGACCTCAATTGTCTCTTCGACCTGTTGACGCATTGTCATGCAGTCCTCCAATTCACAAGAAACGATACCCACCCGCATGCCCCGCTCGCCTACGCTCGTGGACATGTTCGCTCATCAAGGTGGTTGGGACGAGTTCCTCTACGCCGCGGTCCCCATTGTCCTCATTGCAGGACTTCTGCGACTTGCCACCACCAGGGCCCGCAAACTGCCACCGCCGCCTGTGGACAGCCCGCCTACTGACGAATCCGACTAATTGAGGCCCCAAGGCCTGCTAATCGGCCGACAATGTCGTCGTATCCGCGGTCAATGTGGAACACATCGTGAATTTCAGTGATTCCT
>JBIIJW010000032.1:0-10300 GCA_044233525.1 Ilumatobacteraceae bacterium
GTTCAAAACCAGACTTCATGAAACCGTTGATGGTGACCATTCGTGTTCTCCTTTTAGGTTCGCAGAGGCCTTATTCAGAATGCGCCAGCGGATGTGGAGACTGTATATGACTGTTGGTTGCTAACCGATCAGCGAGCTTGAGTGGGATTTCTTACTCCACGCGCAGGCCAGAGATTGCACGAGCAATCACCAGCTGCTGAATCTCTGAGGTGCCCTCGAAGATCGTTGGCAAAACGTTCCTCTGGCTAAAGATATTGAGAATTGCCATCTGACCGCAAACGCTTGTCTCGCTCTTGGCGATACCGCTCGCGAATCTGTTGACGTTCTTCGTCTGTGAGTGACTCAGCCAAAACTTCGAGACTATGTGGCGGTGTTGAACTCATCAGAGTCCAACCCGTTGAATCTTTACTACGATGACCAGATTGCTACTCGAGAAAAGCGAATAGTCGATCAAAGGCCATCGTAAGCGCTACTCCTGAGGCAGAACGATTGTCACGAAACCGTGACGGAGACCGACTTTGTCACTTTGCGACCCTTTTTCGGCGTCACGGTGATTGTCATGCGGCAGGCACCTTTCTTTAGTGCCTTCACCGACTTGCCAACTACTTTGCACTGCTTCGCTGACTTGCTAGACACCACAACTCTCAGAACTGCCCCCTTAGGCACCGTCACCTTGTTCTGTTTCGCAACAGCCGTAAACGAAACCGTCTTCCCCACTTTTACTGTTTGGGAAACAGCAGCCACCGGGGTCACCGTTGGCACCGTTGGCACCGTTGTGGTTGTCGTTGTAGTAGTGGTTGTCGTCGTTGTAGTGGTTGTCGTCGTTGTAGTGGTTGTCGTCGTTGTAGGAGTGGAATTTGAAGCTCCCGTGACCGTTGCCGTTGTCGTTCGATAACCAGACCGTGACGATTCAATGGTGAGCGTTGCTGACTGCAACACACCCAATCCGCTCGCCGTCACAACTGCCCCATCTATCGATGCATTACCGGCACGGATTCGATAAGTCCAATCTGAACTGTAATTCGAAATTGACACCGTGAATCCTCCGCTTGAGGCCGTTGGTGTTCCAAATGTTGGCGTCAGAGCTGCACCAAGCGCGGCCGACGTGAAGGCCAACGGAGTTGGAGTTGTACACGAACCGCACGAGACCGAAATAGTGACATCCGATTCTTGACCAGCGTTTAAGCCGCTCACGGCAGCTGATCCAATTGATTGATTGACCCACGCAACCGAACCTGATGAGGCAGACAATGAATACGTTAGATCGCTGTCGTAGCCGCTGATGATGAAGGAAAATCCGCTATTGCCACGCACTACTGATGCAACAAGCGGAGTTGACAATGATGTCACCGGCAGAGTTGTGGTGGTCGTCGTCGTAGTTGTCGTAGTGGTGGTCGTCGTAGTCGTCGTTGTAGTTGTGGGAGTACCCACCACAACACTTGTAGCCGCACCAAGCGAACCAGTTGATCCTGGCGACGCCAAGGTGAGTACTGCATTGTTCGTGGACAAATCTGTAATTGTCCCACTATTCAATTCCAATGAGTTTGTTGCTTTGTAGTCAAGAGCATCCGAAGAGTCGCCAGATTGCATTGTATATTTGAAGACAAGAGTGTCTTCGTAGTTACCAGACACGAATGTGGCATACCTGTCCGTAGTTCCCGTTTCCAACAACAAACGTGGATTTCCTGTCACCATGACACGTTCAGTGAACTTCACCTTGATGAATACATTTTGACCAGAACTCAAAACACCAGAATGCCCCGGTGCAGTAACAGACTGAACAGTCGGTGCCGTGGTATCCCCCGGTGCAATGACGTAGAACGTTTCGTCCTGGCCACGCGTATAGGAGTATGCGTTGTCGTTCTCTTCGACGAAAATCTTGCAAATGCCAACTCCCGTGAATCCCAAGTCGTATCGACTGGGGTGCCAAAACGAACAGTTCGTTGAATCACTGGTGGCGGTGAAGTTCACAGAGAATGGGAAGCCCGCGGAAACAGTTGCCCCCACAGATGCAACAACGGTTGATCCGTTATAGATGTAGACACGTTGTGTTGGTTGGCTTAATGAAATCTGTCTGCCAGCTACAACAAAGAAACCACGTGCCTCTTCTGTAGCTGCGTCATATTCATAATCGCCGGCACGGTTCAACTTGAGAACACAGTTACCAACAGATACCGCGCTGACTTGATTTCCCGACAAACTGCACACTGATGACGATGAATCTGCAACCGTCAGAGAATAATTTCCTGTTCCACTTCCACCGCTATACGAAACATCAAGAGTTGTTCCAGTGGAGACTGACGATGGGAACACCGTGGTGAAAGCCAACGCCGCTTGCGCAGACCTGGGCGTGACTACAACTGTTTGTTGTACTTGCGTTGCACTGAGATACGACGAATCCCCAGATTTATTCGCATTAATCACACAGTTGCCAATTTGTTGAAATGACACTTCTGAACCAGACGTTGAACCACTTATCTGACAAATACTGGATGATGAAGAATCAATAGACAATGCAAGCGCTCCACTTCCAGAACCACCACTCGCCGTCACAATGTATGGATCTCCACCAACATGGTGATCAATTGGCGCAGTTGAGGTAAATGAAAGTGGTGCTTGAGCACCCTTCGACACTGTGACGGTCATGGGGGCAGTACCATAAGAACCTGCGCCATCTGTTGCACGAACTTCCATTGAGTATGTTCCCACTGCAGCAGAAGCGCCAACGGTAACAACACCACTTGAGTTAATTGAAACTCCAGGAATGGCATTGCCTGATGCGTCTTTAATTGACCACTGATATGAAACTGGAATAGAGGGCGTTGTAGAAGAAGTCTCCACATTGTTGCCACCAGTTGCGGTAAACGCAGTAGTTGACGCAGCAGTTCCGAAGGCCGTGGATACCGAACTTGATCCACCCGACAGAACTGGCTTCTGCAGGTACGCAATGCTGACGATTCCACTACCTCCATTACCAGCCTTCTCCGTGACAGTGTTCCAAATGAATTCAATAGATGGAGTTGCACCACCGCCGCCACCGCCGCCGTGATGTGCTATTCCGTTATGTGCTGGGTATTCCGGGCTACCGCCACATCCTCCACTGGAGCGTCGGTTATTCATACTCATTGAATAACTCATAACGTCAAACTCCAGAGCACAGTACCCGAAAGCCTGGAACCGCGATTGCCGATAGTTGGCCTCCAAATACGTTCCACCACCACCGCCGCCATAAGTTCGGACCATCTGACCATTCGATTCAATACCCCAGGTCAAAAGTGGGAACACACCCGATGCGCCAGGGCCAAGCACGCCTCCTTGGACGGTGCCGCCGCTTGCGACGGTTCCGCCTCCGCCACCGCCACCACCGCCACGTCTGATACTTCCGGAATCAGCACCCCATACACCATTTCCACCATGAGTGACATACGAAGGTCCGGCACCGAACTCGCTTCCGAAATACTCGCTTCCCCAAGCACCAATTCCACCTGCAGGGCTATGGCCAGATCCAGCAAGGCCTGCGGCTCCGCCGCCGCCACCACCGCACGCACTGTACGAGCACTCCACTGAAAGACCAGGTTGGCCATTCCCCCCGCCGCCGCCACCACCACCAGCGCTTGCGGTAACGGCGCCTCCAGACGAGATCAAAGACACACGGCCATTCTCACCAGTGCAATCCGATTCGCAGTTTACTTCTTTGGCGCGTCCACCTGCTCCCACAGTGATGTCATACGTTGTGTTTCCAACAATTGGATTGACGCGGTGGATGTAGACGCCACCACCGCCACCACCACCACCAGATCGCGAACCACCGGCGCCTCCGCCACCAACAACAGCAAGCTGAGTGCGCTTGACTCCCTTTGGTGCAGTCCATGAGCAGTTCGCATCGTTGGTGCCATCTGAGAGGAAATCGACCACTGTGAATTGGTAGACGTAGATGCGGCTCCTAATCGCGTTGTAGGGGCGTTCATATCCGTCACTTCCGTACTGCCTGCCTGTCTGCGTGGTCGTACGAATTGATCCCGATGTGCAACCATCAGTTGCAACCGCCACGTCTTGCACATGCACTCCAACAACAACCATGGCGGCTAGCAAACTCGCAACAACTGCATACGTAGTGGTTGAACGGCGACGAGAAACAAGGCGATTCATGGGTCTTATCATAGTGGAATTCAATTCCACTAAACGCAAAGTGAGTGAAATTACCCTCAGCTGACCGGGGGAAGCAGGAATCGAAGGACACCCACGGTGGTCTTCACCCACGACTCATCAATCTCGACAGAATCAAAACCATCAACAGAGATTCGCCCAATAAACAATGTGGTGAGGAATCGTGCGATGTCGATTGCCGGGCGACTTAATTCAACTAACCCCTGGGATGCAGCCATCTCCAGTGTCTCGGCGAGATAGGCGTCGCTTGCACGGGAATGCTCTACAAAGGCCTCGTGAAGTTCGGGAATGTTTTGGGCTGCCGCAATAACTGCAATTCGATGTGCACGTTGTTGGCGACCGAGCGGTGACGAAGCGGCCATCAAGGCTTGATATAGCAATTCAAAGACCGTCTCTCCAGACGTTGAAGCGTTGAGACCCAATCGCAATATCTCGTTGGAAAATTTAAGCTCGGCGATGAGACGTTCAACTTCAACAGCAGTTATGAGTCCATCGCGATCACGGAAGTGGTGATAGACGGAACTTCGAGAAACTCCAGATTCTTCAATGACTCGAAGAATGTTGAACTTTACGGGGCCGTGTTTCTCCAACTCGGCGTGTGCAAATTTCAGAATATGCGCTTTAGTTTCACGACCATTACTTCGCGAATGACGTTCTTCCACAAGACACACTCCCCAAAATGGCAACACTACATTGTATGGAAAGACGTCCAATAACAGGTAGCCACAACTGCGAATCAAGTAGAGACTGTGTACGACTGTTGGGTGCTAACCGATCAGCGAGCTTGAGTGGGATTTCTTACTCCACGCGCAGGCCAGAGATTGCACGAGCAATCACCATCTGCTGGATCTCTGAAGTGCCCTCGAAGATGGTGTGAATCTTTGCGTCGCGGTGCATGCGCTCTACGTCGTACTCGCGGGTGTAGCCGTAGCCACCAAGAATCTGAATTGCTTCTTCAGTGACCTTCACTGACATTTCTGATGCGTAGAACTTCGACATTGAACCTTCAGCGTTTTTGAATCCACCATTGCGTGCCAACCATGCTGCGCGCCAGATAAGCAAACGTGCTGCGTCAATTTGCGTCACCATGTTGGCCAACTTGAATGCAATGGCTTGGTTCATGATGATGGGCTTACCGAACGCTGTGCGCTCTTTTGCATAATCAAGCGCAATTTCATAAGCAGCACGTGCGATTCCAAGTGCTTGTGCACCAACAGCTGGTCGTGTTGCTTCGAATGTCTTCATTGCTGGCTGTGCTTCGCCGGTGCGACCAGCTTCGCGAGCACGTGCCAACTTTGCGTCGAGCTTTTCCTTGCCGCCCAACAAGCAACGACCTGGAATTCGAACATCGTCCAAGACCACTTCTGCAGTGTGTGATGCCTTGATGCCGTGCTTCTTGTACTTCTGTCCTTGTGACAATCCCTTTGTGCCAGGTGGAACAACGAACGATGCTTGTCCGCGACCCTTCAATGTTGGATCAACTGCAGCAACAATCACGTGAACGTCTGCAATGCCACCGTTCGTGATCCATGCCTTTGTTCCGTTCAGCACCCACTCATCTGTTGCTTCGTCGTACACAGCACGCGTGCGCAACGACGACACGTCGGACCCTGCATCTGGTTCTGACACACAGAACGCACCTAGCTTCACATCGTCTGCGGTGCCGTAACACTGTGGAACCCATTCGATGACTTGTTCTGGTGTTCCGTTTCCAGAAATACCTGCGGCCGCAAGACCAGATCCCATGATGGCCATACCAAGACCTGCGTCACCCCAGAAGATTTCTTCAATGGCAACTGGCAATGTGAGACCACTTGCATCGCCCATGGCGCTCATCATGAAGTCAATGCCGTACAAGCCAATCTTTGCGGCTTCTTGTACAACTGGCCATGGGAACTCTTCACGGTCGTCCCATTCTTGGGCCGCTGGACGCATGACGTCTTTGGCGAATTCGTGAATCCAGTCTTTGATTTGGAGCTGGTCATCTGAGAGATGGAGGGAAAACTCTGGCATGGCCTCAAAGTTACTAGCGGGTAGAACCTGAGCCACAAATGTGGAGTCTGTTATCAGAACTTCTTTGACCCCATTTTGGTCACACGGATTGTGCGCCGACTGGCTGCGTCAGTGACCACACCGCGACAAAGGCGACCAGCATCAACGCCGCCCCAAAGACATACGGCGCACCGGTCCCCGCTGCATCAAACAGCACGCCGCCAATGACCGGGCCAACAACTCGTCCAAGCGCGCCTGCACTCTGCTGATACCCAAGTGCTTCACCGCGTTTTTCTTCGGGCGCTAGTTCAGCCACAAGGGCGCTGTTCGACGGGCTAAAGACTCCCTGCCCAACAGCAATCAAGAAAAGAACGACGAACAATGGCGCCCATGAATAGGTGTAGGCCATTCCAAAGAGACCAACTGACAACCCCAGCAACCCGCCGCGCATCAATAGGCGAGATCCGAATTTCGTCGTCAAAGGACCGATGAACGCACCTTGCACCAACACCATGATGACTCCAACAAACAAGAACAACATGGCGTTCGATCCCTCCGTCAACGAGAAGCGACGTTGACCGAACAGGGAAAAAGTTGCTTCAAATCCAGCGAAGCTCAGTGTGGTGATGAACAACACAATTGCCATTCGCCGAAGGTCTGGCGTAAGTGCAGAAGGTTTCAACGAAATCTTCTCTTTTGAGGCAACGTGATGCTTCTTCGTTTCAGGCAAACGAATGTACGCAGCAATTGCATTCAATCCTGCGATCGCACCTGCAACATAAAACGGAACGTGCGGGCCACCTAACGCTGCAAGTCCGCCAAGGGCAGGGCCGACTACAAAGCCAACACCAAATGCTGCGCCCAACAAACCAATTAAACGAGCACGCTGTTCTGGGGGTGCAATATCAATCACTGCACCTTGAGCCACTGCAACACTCGCACCTGATGCGCCGTCAATTGCACGGCCCAAGAACAACACCCACAGTGCGCCAGCGGCTCCCGTGATGATGCTTCCAATTGCAGTTCCCACCAACGACAAGATGATGACTGGTTTGCGTCCAATTCGGTCTGACAACTTGCCCAGCAATGGGGCACAAATCATTTGCGCCAACGAAAATGTTGCGAATAACAACCCAACTTCGAAGCCACTTGCGCCATAACGTTCTGCGTAACGACCAAGAATGGGAACAACTATTCCGAAACCAACAAGGTCGAGAGCAACAGTTGTCCAGATTGTCCAAAATCCAGCTGGTAGAGGTGTTCGAGTTTCTCTAGCCACGTCGAACGCGTGTCCCCTCTTTTGAGGTTTCCACGACGTATCCAAGGTCTTGCAATTCATTTCGAATTGCGTCTGCTGTTGCAAAATCTTTTGCTCCACGCGCGGCATCTAGTGCGGCTGCCTTCGCAACAATTTCGTCATTGATGTCGGAACCTGCAGACAACTCAAGACCGAGTGCCGCAAGTACTTCAACGACCGACGCACGGAGTGATGACGTAGCGGCAACATCGCCGTTATCAAACGCAGTGTTTGCGCGTCGAACCGTGTCGAATACCAGCGCCATTGCGGCAGGCGTATCTAAATCGTTGTCCATCACGTCGGCAAATTGGCGGAGTACATCGGCGTCTGGTGCCGATGGCTCAAGCGACGATGTGCGAGCAGCAAACGAATCAAGGCCACTCAATGCAGACACACTTGCGTCGATGTTGTCTTGACCCACACGTACCGGCGAGCGGTAATGCGTTTGCAACAACAACATGCGATACGCGCGCGGGTCGTATTTGTCGAGAAGATCTAGCAAGTTCAGAACATTGCCCAAACTCTTCGACATCTTTTCGCCTTCAAGGTCAACAACGAACCCGTTGTGCATCCAATGGTTTGCAAATGTCTTGCCAAGTGCAACTGACTGCGCACGTTCATTCTCATGATGTGGGAATCGAAGGTCTGCGCCGCCACAGTGAAGGTCGAAACCTTCACCCAACAACTCCAGACTCATCACCACACATTCGCTGTGCCAACCGGGACGCCCCTCACCCCACGGCGATGGCCACGATGGTTCGCCAGGTTTTGTGAACTTCCACAACGCGAAATCAGCAGGATGACGCTTGTTCTCCGCACCGAACACGTCACGATCTCCGCCACCGCTCAACATGTCGTCCACGCTTTGGTGCGCCAGCAAGCCGTAGTCCGGAACGGCGGCGATGCTGAGATACACGCCATCGTCGGTGACGTAGGCGGCATCGCGCGCGATCAGAGTGGCAATCATGTCCACCATCTGTGTGACGTACTCGGTGGCGTGTGGAACATCGGTGGGACGCAGCACACCCAACTTGCCCATGGCCTCAAACCAGACGTTCTCGCATTTAGTGGTGATGTCGCTCCACGGGCGACCTTCTTTATTGGCGCGATCAATGATTTTGTCGTCGATGTCGGTGATATTCGAGACCAGCCGTACCTCAAGGCCTCGATAAGCCAGGTACCGGCGCAAGATGTCGTACACCAAGGTGGCTCTCCCGTGGCCCAGGTGTGGCGGGCCATAGACGGTCGGGCCGCAGAGGTAAATGCTGACCTTGCCTGGCTCGCGGAGAGCGAGGGGTTTCACGCTCTTCGTGGCGGTGTCATAGAGGTTCAGCACTCTGACAAGCCTACGATTTAAGACCTATGTCCACTGTCCCCGACAAGCCATCTCTTGAGAACATTGAGCCAAAGTGGATTGGCGTCTGGGACACCGAGGGCGTGTATTCCTTCAACCGCTCCGCAAACCGCGAGAACGTCTTTGCTATCGACACTCCTCCACCCACGGTCAGTGGCTCGCTCCACATGGGGCACGTGTTCTCCTATACCCACACAGACACCGTCGCGCGATTCTGGAGAATGCGTGGCAAGAGCGTGTTCTATCCCATGGGATGGGACGACAACGGCTTGCCCACCGAACGTCGCGTTCAGAATTACTTCGGCGTGTCGTGCGACTCATCAGTTCCGTACGTACCAGGGCTACAACCACCGTTTCGTGGTGACCCACCGAAGGATCACAAAGCTGTCCCTATTTCGCGACCCAACTTCATTGAGTTGTGCGAAGAACTAACAACTCAAGATGAAAAGATTTTTGAAGATCTCTTCCGCACACTTGGTCTTTCAGTCGATTGGTCGTTGTTATACACCACCATTGATGAACGCTCGCGTCGCGCAAGCCAACGCGCGTTTCTGCGCAACTTGTCACGCGGTGAGGCATACACACAAGAAGCACCAACTCTGTGGGATGTGGACTTCAAGACAGCAGTTGCACAAGCAGAACTAGAAGACCGCGATCGACCAGGTGCATACCACACACTCGCCTTCCACAAATCAGATGGTTCTGGTGACATTCTCATTGACACCACTCGTCCAGAACTCCTCGCAGCATGCGTAGCACTCATCGCACACCCGGACGACGACCGTTACAAGCCATACTTCGGAAAAAATGTCCGCACACCATTGTTCAATGTTGAAGTTCCCGTTCTTGCACACCCACTTGCACAGATCGACAAGGGAACCGGCATCGCGATGTGTTGCACCTTTGGTGACCTCACAGACGTGACGTGGTGGCGCGAATTGCAATTGCCCATGCGCGCCATCATCGGTCGCGATGGCCGAATTGTTCCCGATGCACCACACGGCCTCACCGATGCACAGGGTCTTGCACACTTCGCTTCATTGGTTGGAAAATCCGCCAAGCAAGCGCAAACCACGATTGCAGAAATGCTTGCTGCATCTGGCGAGATGATTGGTGAACCTCGCCCCATCACACACCCTGTGAAGTTCTACGAAAAAGGTGACCGTCCACTTGAAATTGTGACAAGTCGTCAGTGGTACATCCGCAATGGTGGTCGCGATGATGCATTGCGAGATGAACTTCTTGCCCGTGGTGCAAGTCTCACGTGGCATCCAGATCACATGCGTCACCGCTACTCAAACTGGGTGGAAGGGTTGAATGGCGACTGGTTAATAAGTCGTCAGCGTTACTTCGGTGTTCCTGTTCCTGTGTGGTATCCGCTAAACGCAAATGGAGAGATTGTCTACGACTCTCCGATTGTTCCCTCTGAAGCACAGCTTCCCATCGATCCCAGCACCGATGTTCCTGCCGGATACACCGACACACAGCGT
>JBIIJW010000035.1:0-9978 GCA_044233525.1 Ilumatobacteraceae bacterium
TCTTTGTTTTGCTGGTGCCACCCGCGGTGATGACAACTATTGATGCGCTCGCTCTTTATGCGGTGCCGCGAATTGAGAAGTACGTGCACCACTCTCTGGTGTTTATTGGGATGTGGGCCACAACTTCTGTGGTGTTGAGGTCTGTGTCATTTGGACCATGGATTGTTGACGCTCTCTTTACGGCCATCATCGCTGGCGCGCTTTTGGTTGCCTATTTGCGGTTTGTACTAGTGAAGTCCTGGATCACCTTTCTGTCGCCGGTGTCGCTATTAGTGGCAGCAGTATTTGCATTGTCTGCTCAATCTGTTATCGCGCCGCCCGATGCTGAAGTTCTCGACATTAAGAAGACAACAGCAGTCACAGGGCCAGGAACGCCCCAAGATCGAATCAGTGTCTTGTGGATTGTGTTAGATGAAGCGCCACTTTTTCCTCTTCTGAATTCGCAGGGAGAAGTGAATGCGAATCGATTTCCTGGTTTTGCTGAACTTGCTGCATCATCAACGTGGTATCGAAATGTCTTAGCAACCTCGCAAACCACAACAGATGCAGTTCCATCAATGTTGACGGGAAAGTTTCCGAAATCTGATGTTGGCCCCGTGTTGGCTAATCATCCGCAGAACTTGTTCACGTTGATGAACGGGCATCTATCAATGGATGCACACGAGGTGGTCACTGCACTGTGTCCTCGCAAAGTGTGCTCAACAGTGTCTGTGAGCGGCGGGGATCACATTGCTCAACCAGATGGCCAGACGTCCTCTGCTGCAGATGACAAAAAAAAAATTGAGGACATTGTTATCGCTAATGAGCGAACGCCGTTTTCTTCTTTTCTGAAAGATGCAGCTGTTGTCGTTGGCCACAAGATTCTTCCTGCAGGATTGCGCGAGAAACTTCCCGCTATCGATGAAGGATGGGGCGGTTTTGGCAATGTTGACAATGTTGAGCAATTCGAGGAATCAACAGACACCACCATTCCTTCTCAGACAACAACGACGTTGCCACTCACAACAGAAACCCAAGAGAACGCCAATAGAACAACCGTGACCGAGTGGGAGCAGGGTGGTCCCTTAACTCAGATTCCCGTTGTTGACGAGGTTGTTACTCGTGCAACACGTTCAGATCGCCCCACATTGCATTTTGTGCATTCCTTAATTCCGCATCGCCCGTGGGTACTTGCACCAGATTTACGCGCTGCACCGCATGTGCCGTGGGATAAAGAATCACTTGATCTGTTAGATGGTCGCCGAGATCGATTACAAGCACATCTCACTCAATACGCAGCGACAGACGCAATTATCGCCAACATGGTGAGGTCCATGAAGAGATCTGCGAACTGGAATCGCACCATGATTATCGTGACCGCCGACCACGGCATTACGTTCCAACAAGGCGAAACACACAGAGAAAAAGTGAATGTAAACAGCCCTGGAACACTGGAAGACCTGTATCGAGTGCCATTGTTCATCAAGTATCCAGATCAATCTGATGCTGCGATATCTGATTGCACTGCGTCCCACGTGGATTTGTTGGCCACAGTTTCTGCAGTCACCGGAGTTGACGCCGGCTGGATAACAGATGGGAAAGATTTGCGCACGTCATGCCCCCAGCGAACCTCTCGACCTGTTATTTGGCCAGAGGGCACTTTTGATATGACGACGTCGTTTGTAGAAGTTGTGAAGCGTGTGCAGTTCTATGACGCGTGGATTGATGCAGATGGAAATGTGGACGACATTTACCGCGGTGGTCGAAGTGGTTCCTTAGTAGGTACCACGGTGCCTGCCACAACAAATGTGGAGTCGTCTCTCACATGGTCGCTGGATCGAGAGAACTCGTATCAGACAGCAGGAACTGGAAGATTTGCATCGGTTGTCACCAATTCCCGGGGAACATTGCGAGCAACTCGAAATTTTTCAGACACTGAAGAGGCCCTTCTTGTCCTTAATGGGAAAGTTTTTGGCGTGGTGTCTGAACTTTCGGGAATGAAGAATGGCGCTTCGATGAGGTTCACCAGTATTCCAATGTCGCGACTTCATACTCCGGGGCGACACACCATTGAATTATGGGTGGTGAACTGGGCCAATGAATCGGCACCCGTTTTCTCACGCGTGAAGTAACGCGCTATTTCTGCGGCGTGACACCAGCAAGTGCAATGGCCTCATTCAATGTGCTGGCGCGCTTCACGGAAATTCCGGCATTGATATCTGGTGCACTTGCAGGAACAATGGCTTGTGTGAAACCAAGTCGTGCTGCTTCATTGAGACGTTGACCAAGATGTCCAACTTGTCGAACTTCACCGGCCAAACCAACTTCTCCGATGACTACAAGGTCTGCTGGAAGTGGAATGTTGCTGATGGCTGACACCAACGCAAGACACAAACCCAAGTCTGCTGCTGGCTCGCCGAGTTTGACGCCACCAACCACAGATGCGTATACCTCGTGACCAGCCAAGCTGATACGTGCGCGTCGTTCTAGCACCGCCAACAACATGGAGAGACGACCAGAGTCGACTCCTTGTGCACTGCGGCGTGCTGGCACTGCAGAATTCACGGGGTTTGTGAGCGTTTGTAATTCAACAAGGAGCGGTCGTTGACCTTCAATAGTGGGAACCACAACAGAACCCGGAACACCTGTGCGACGGTCGGTGAGGAACAACTGGCTGGCATCTGGAACACCAGAGAGACCTGTCTCGGTCATTTCGAACAGACCGAGTTCATTGGTGGGTCCGAAGCGGTGCTTTGCAGCACGTAGCAGGCGTAATGCGTGGTGGCGTTCACCTTCAAACGACAACACAGTGTCGACAACATGCTCTAAGACGCGCGGACCAGCAAGCCCGCCTTCTTTTGTGACGTGGCCAACAATAACGATGCTGACATTGCGGCGTTTTGCTTCTTGCACGAGGCGATGCGCGCATCCGCGCACTTGAACAACAGAACCGGGTGCGGACGATAAGTCTGGATCGACAACTGTTTGGATGGAGTCGATTACAACAAGAGAGGGATTGATTTTGTCTATCGCTGCAACGATGTTTGGTAATGACATCTCTGGCAGCAGCCACAACTGTTCACTGACTGCGCCCAGTCGATCTGCGCGAAGGCGAACTTGTTGCGCACTTTCTTCTGCGGTGACATACAAGGTGGCGCCGGCAGTGTTGGCAAGAAGTTGTAACAACAAGGTGCTTTTGCCAATGCCGGGTTCGCCGCCCAACAACGTGACAGAACCAGGAACTAGTCCGCCACCAAGGACACGATCTAGTTCACCGATTCCGGTGGAGAGGGGATTGCTTTGTTTTGTATCAACATCGCCAATTGGTGTTGCTTCACCAGGAGGAACTAACGCAAGACCCGCAGCCAAAGTGACGAGGGAATCTTCAGGACCTTCAACATCTTCAATAAGCGAGTTCCAGGCACCACATGCCAAACATTTCCCCGACCACTTTGGGAAAGAGGCTCCGCATTCGGAGCAACGATGAACAAGCTTTAGTTTCGCCACAAGAGTGACATTACAAGCGGGGTGTGCGGGGGCGACGATTGCGCGCGTTCGCCACCAACAACAACAAGATGAGAGTTCCCACAATCCACAAAGCAAGGAGTGCCAGTAACAAGGTGCGGCCAACACGGGCAATGCTTGTTCCCACAGCAACGTGTGTGGTGCTGGTGGCAAGATCAACCTTTGAGCCATCCATTGGAATCTGCCATGTGATGACGTTGTCTTTCTGAATGCCCGTGGTGGCCTGAACATCTCCTGGCAACGACGCGGTGAAGGTGATCCCAACGGCATCACCAAGATCCAGACCTGCATCGGACACTTCAGCCGCGTATGGCGACACATCTAGTAGTTCTAGCCCTGCGTCATCAATGAAGCTAGTGAGACCGCCACTCACCTCAAGTCGTCCGGCCAAAGTCCATGTGCTGTTTGTGTCTTTTCCAGACCGTGTGAGCACGACGTCGTGCAACGGACCGCGTTGTTCACTGACTTGTTTCAGAATGGCTGTTGCTTGTGTTGGCGTATCAAACGAGTGAGTGAGAGTGATGGTGAGGCCACCCGCTTTGGTTTTCGTTGGTCCGTCAACTTCCCAGCCAGCTTTCTTCAAGTCGTCTGTTCGAATGTCTTGAGCAAGCGATGGGGCTTTGTCAACGATGGCCTTGTCTGCGGTGACAACAACAACGACGGTGCCAGTTCCGTTTGGTTTCACATTCAATGAAACGGACTGATCCACTCGACACGACGACAATGCAACAACAGCACAAATCACCGCACCAATGCGCGCCAGTTTTGCTGGGAATGAGGTCACAAAGATTGTTTAGTCGACGGCGTCGGTGTCGCCAACGAGTGGTGGCTCGCTGGGAGCAACAAAACCTTCTACCGCACGGAACACGATGTGCTTCTTGCCAGGATTCTCTGGGTCGTCTTCAGCGTCGACCACGATGATTTGGCCAGCATTGAAGTGCTTGTAGAGAATTTTTTCCGACAACGCATCTTCCACGTGACGCTGAATGGCGCGACGCAGCGGACGTGCACCCAACTGTGGGTCGTACCCAACGGTTGCCAAGAATTCTTTTGCAGCTTGGGTGAGCTCGATGCCAAGACCCTGCGACTCGAGTTGAGTAGCAAGACGCTTTGTCATGAGGTCGACCATCTGCAGGATCTCTGGCATGCCGTGTTCGTGGAACACGATGGTTTCGTCGACACGGTTGAGGAACTCTGGGCGGAAGTGCGCCTTGAGTGCATCGGTGACCTTGTCTCGCATGCGTGCATATGACATGGCTTGGTCGCCAGTGTTGAAACCAACATTGGCCTTGCGCAAGTCTTGCGTACCAAGGTTCGATGTCATGATGAGCACGGTGTTGCGGAAGTCCACACTGCGGCCCTGGCTGTCGGTGAGACGACCTTCTTCAAGAATTTGAAGCAACGTGTTGAACACATCGGGGTGTGCTTTTTCAATTTCGTCGAACAACACCACAGAGAATGGCTTGCGACGAACGGCTTCGGTGAGCTGGCCGCCTTCTTCGTATCCCACGTATCCCGGAGGTGAACCAACCAAACGGCTGACGGTGTGCTTCTCCATGTATTCAGACATGTCGAGCGTGATGAGAGCTTGCTCGTCACCGAACAAGAACTCAGCAAGTGTCTTTGCAAGTTCTGTTTTACCAACACCGGTTGGTCCGAGGAAGATGAATGATCCGCTTGGACGACGTGGGTCTTTCAAACCAGCACGCGTACGGCGAATGCTTTGCGACACGGCCTTGACTGCATCTTCTTGCCCGATGTAGCGCTTGCGCAGTTCAGTTTCCATGTTGAGAAGCTTCTGGGTTTCTTCTTCGGTGAGTTTGTACACCGGAATACCAGTCCAGATGCTGAGTACTTCAGCAATTGCTTCTTCATCGACTTCATCGAACAGGTTGATGCCCTGCGCCTTAATGTCTGCTTCTTTTGCAGTCTTTTCTTCAAGAAGTTGACGTTCTTGGTCGCGCAAACGACCGGCATCTTCAAAGCGCTGCTCTTCAATGGCCTTTTTCTTGGCATCTTGAACATCTGAAATCTTTGTTTCAAGTTCTTTCAGATCTGGCGGAGTTTGCATGCGCTTGATGCGCAAACGTGAACCAGCTTCGTCGATGAGGTCGATGGCTTTGTCTGGAAGATGACGATCGGAGATGTAACGGTCGGCCAAGTTTGCTGCCGCAACAATTGCTTGATCTGTGATGGTGACACGGTGGTGTGTTTCGTACTTGTCGCGAACACCCTTCAAGATTTCAATGGTGTGCGCAACAGTTGGCTCTTCCACTTTGACCGGTTGGAAGCGACGCTCTAGCGCAGGATCTTTTTCAAGATGCTTGCGGTATTCATCTGTTGTGGTTGCACCGATTGTTTGAAGTTCACCACGAGCAAGCATTGGCTTCAAGATGCTGGCTGCGTCGATTGCGCCTTCTGCGGCACCGGCACCAACGAGTGTGTGGATTTCGTCGATGAACAACACAATGTCACCACGTGTCTTGATTTCTTTCAAGACTTTCTTCAAACGCTCTTCGAAGTCGCCGCGGTAACGCGAACCTGCAACAAGTGCGCCAAGGTCGAGTGTGTAGAGCTGCTTGTCCTTGAGTGTCTCTGGAATATCGCCCGACACAATGCGCTGTGCGAGTCCTTCAACAACTGCTGTCTTACCAACGCCTGGTTCACCAATGAGAACGGGGTTGTTTTTTGTACGACGCGAGAGAATTTGCATGACGCGCTCGAGCTCGCGTTGACGACCAATGACGGGGTCTAGCTTCTTGTCGCGTGCAAGCTGTGTGAGGTTGCGGCCGAACTGATCGAGAATTTGGCTTCCGCCCTTTTCTCCAGCGTCTTCTTTTGAACCACCAGATGCTTGCGATCCGCTTGGTGCTTCACCCTTGGAAGCAGGACCCTGGTAGCCGGACAGCAACTGAATGACTTGCTGGCGAACTTTGCCGAGGTCTGCACCCAACTTCACGAGAACCTGAGTGGCGACCCCTTCGCCTTCACGCAGAAGGCCAAGAAGGATGTGCTCTGTGCCGATGTAGTTGTGTCCGAGTTGCAGTGCTTCGCGCAACGACAACTCAAGAACTTTTTTGGCGCGTGGAGTAAAAGGAATGTGACCAGATGGTGATGAGCCACCTTGGCCAATGATTTCCTCTACTTGAGCGCGAACTGCTTCCAAGGAAATAGACAGCGACTCGAGTGCCTTGGCGGCTACTCCTTCACCTTCGTGAATGAGGCCAAGAAGGATGTGCTCTGTGCCGATGTATGAGTGGTTGAGGAGACGTGCCTCTTCCTGGGCGAGAACGACAACCCTGCGGGCTCTGTCTGTGAAGCGTTCGAACAATGGGACCACCCCGTTTTGAATCGGTGGATATTGATGTGAAGTGTATCGGTACGAGAGCGAGTACCCCCGCAGACCCCTAACCTGTGGAACGTGACCATTTCTCCGCTGCTTGGGTTGCCATCAATGGATTCAGACCGCCAACGGGTAGAAAACGCCCTGCTGGAATCGGTGCGTACTCCCGATGCGTATCTCACGGAAATTGCGTCACATCTCATCTCGGCTGGTGGAAAACGCCTGCGTCCGGTCTTCACCATTGTTGCGTCACAGGTGGGTAACGACAACCCTGCGAGTGACGACGCAATTTGGGGTGGCGTGTCGTGTGAATTAGTGCATCTCGGATCGCTGTATCACGACGATGTCATGGATGAATCCACCACACGCCGTGGTGTGGACACCGTGAATGCGAAGTGGGGGAACCTTCAGGCAATTTTGGCCGGGGACTATTTGTTGGCGAAGGCATCGGAAATCGCTGCAGGATTAGGGACAGAAGTCGCCGCCTTATTGGCGCGAACAATTGGCCAGTTATGCGAGGGACAAATTCTTGAACTGCGCCACACCTACAACGTGGCGCGCCCGATCGATGCCTATTTGTCCTCTATCGATGGCAAGACAGCGTCTTTGTACTCCACAGCCGCACGAATTGGCGGAATTGTGGCCGGACACGAGCGCCCTGTCATCGATGCGTTAACGGCCTACGGCACCGCGTATGGCATGGTGTTCCAAATTGTGGACGACGTGCTTGATCTCACTGCTACCGATGAACAGTTGGGTAAGCCAGCTGGTCACGACATGGAAGAAGGCGTGTACACCTTGCCTGTGTTGCACACCCTTGCTGCTGGCGGTGCTGCTGCTAGCGAACTGAATGCCATCTTGGGTAAGCCGCTGAATCAAGTGGAGCGCGAGAAGGTCTTAGACATTGTTCGTTCGAATGGTGGCGTGAAGACTGCCATTGCACAAGCGCAGTCGTTTGTGAACGATGCAATTGCTGCCTGTGATGCTTTGCCGAATTCTGCAACAACTGTTGCAATGAGAGAGGCCACGGCTGCGTTACTTGCAACCGTGGCCTAACCCAACGTTTCAGTTGTTAGCGCTGAAGCGCATCATCTTCACTTAGGGAAGATGAACACTTCTGCGCGGCGGTTCTTCGCCTGAGCTGCTTCTGTCTTCGCAGTCTTTTCTGGCTGCGAGTACGACATGGCAACGATTTCAATTGGTGCCTTTACGCCGGCGCGGATGAGGGCCGCACGAACAGCATTGGCACGATCGCGTGAGATAGCGAAGCTGTATTGAGACACTTCACCAATTGCTGCCGAGTGACCAATGACAACGACACGGCTTGCATCTTTTGCTGCTTCGGCAAGTTCTGCAACTTGAGCCAACGCATTCTTTGACAAGCGATTACTGGCCTGACGGAAGTAGATGGGCTCATCAGTGGTGAGAGTGGTTCCCGCTTCTACTTCTGACTTGCGCACAATTGTTGTCATGGTGCGAATCACACGCTTGGTGTCTTCATCAATGATGCGCACCACGCAACGACCTGGGTTCACCATCAACACAGATGTGGTGAGAGCAACACAGATTCGTGGTGTAGCGGTACGAATGTCAAGATCGTCTGCTTGTTTCGCAGTGAGAACTCGCACCGCAGAATCTGCTTGGGTAGCTGCTGGCAAACGTGTGGCATACACCTTGGTGTCCACGCGAGCTGCTGGAGCGCCTCCACCGATGACACCGCTTCCATCACCACCACTGGTGACACCAGCAGCGGCATTCCATACGTTGTATTTGAGTCCGACAGTCTGTGAACCAATTGCTCTGGTGACCTCAAGCGAAGCGAGCTGGCCTTTGCTGTTCACAAATGAAATGGAACTGGTACCACTTCCGCACACGTCGGCGGACGAGTACTGCGTGGTGACACCTTGACCCAAACCGTTTGTTCCGTACGTGGTGACGAGACCGCTTTCGAGGTTCACGTAATACGGATAGCGAGTTTGCTCGTAGTTGACTGGTTGGCTGCAGTTGAAAGAGCTTGGAGCCGTTGAAGATGTAGTGAATCCGGTGAACAAGGTTCCTGTCGTTGTCGCGGCGACTCCCATGAAGAAGTAGCGCATGTTGACTGAGGCACCATTAACCGTCACAGTGGCCGGAAGATTGGCGAGAACTTTCTGGCCGTTTGCACCGAGAGTCGTGTCTGGTTCGCCCTTGATATTCAATCGGAACAGTGATGTTGTGGCGGAACTTCCTACTCCGTTAATGACGGTGTTATTCCAAAGACCCTTTGAGTCGATGATCCATCGAGAAATGTTCAACCGTTCGTTGAAGGCTGTTGATGCGCTCACAGTGCCGTTTGCCTTAAATGCAATGAGGGTTGACCCGGTGTAGCTGGGCATTCCAGATGTCAAACAGCCGCTGTAGCTAGCAAGACCTCGAGTGAATGGGTGTGTGGTCACTCGTGGAAAGATTGCAACATTCGCGACCGAGAAAATCTTCTCGGAAGTATTCGAAGTAATTGACGTGTCGGGAGTGCTACCGCCAACAGGTTGGGTGCACTTCGTTGGGTCATCAAATGTTTTCATAAGCCCATTTGTTCCCCATGAGTTGTCGCGGACAATCGCACCGTTTGATGTTTTCAATGCGAAGAGACCAGTAGTGATGTAGTCCGTAATTGATTGATTCTGACCACTAAAAGTTGTCTGGGAGTATGTGCACCGTGCGCCGATAATGATCGACGAATCTGGACGGATGGTGATGGTGAACATATCCATGAACGACGAGAAGAGTGGGATGTTCTGGTACGAACTACCGAATCCGGTTGAACAGACATTGCCAACGATGTCGGTTGCCCCGTAAGAGGTGAAGGCCGATGTTGGATCTTGAGATGCCGACATGGTGGGGAAGAAGTTGCTCTTTCCCGTGACGGCCCCTGTTGTCAGGTTGCCGATTGCGATTGTGCTGACATCACTAGTGATGCTTGATGCAGTGAGACTGCGTCTGAAAGCGATGGCATATGTATTCGCAGTTTCATTAACGGTGAGTGCCTCAAGGCGATAACAAGAACCAAGGTTGTTGTTTTGACTGATGTTCGCAATGCAACTCGAGTTACTTGCCGTTGGGTACTCAAAGTCATTGCCCAAGTCGACCGGCTT
>JBIIJW010000040.1:0-9459 GCA_044233525.1 Ilumatobacteraceae bacterium
CAAAGTCGGTTGCCACGGCAATGATGATGCAGTCATTGATTCAACAAGTTCGCCAAGTGCTACCCATGTTGGATGCAAGCATTGCTCGTGAGCACAACGAAATGACGCGTACCCTTCGAGAAGTTGCTGCCTTACTCGGTGATGTCCCAGGTCCAGAGGCAGATCGCATTCGTGCTCGAGCTGCATCCTTGGGCTCACTGGCCGATGTGGCAGTACCTGCAGACCAAACGCCTGTGCGTGAGGCCCACGCTCGACTGGGCTATGGCTTGCAAGACACCATTTCTGACTTGGACGTGCTCCAACGCGGCGGACATGCAACTGCCGACGCGGCATTGAATCGAGTGCGCGAATTTCTGATGCCAACCATCATGCAGAACATCGCAGCCATCAGTATCGGTGGCGGCATGATTGGTCGCGGGTGATTTACTACAACTGACCTGAATCTAGGGATTTCAGAATTCTGTCAGCAGTTTCCTGCACATCTCCAACGTCTGATAGTTGTTGAGCCGCACGTACTTGTCGAGCCACGCGTGGGTTTTTCACAAACGTGTCTTGGTGACGAAGCATGAAGTCCCAATACAAGTTGGTGAATGGGCAGGCATCATCACCAGTACGTTTCTTGCGGTCGTAAGCACACCCTTTGCAGTGGTTGCTCATGCGATCAATGTACGCACCGCCGCTTGCGTATGGTTTTGTTGCCAACACGCCGCCATCGGCATACAACGACATTCCAACAACGTTTGGCACCATCACCCACTCGGCTGCGTCGATGTAACTGTTCCACATCCAATTAGTGAACTGTTGTGGGTTGATTCCAGAGATCAATGCAAAGTTTCCCAACACCATTAATCGTTCAATGTGGTGAGAATAGGAATGTGCTTCGACGCCTTCAAGAACATTCTTGAGGCAGGACATTTTCGTTTTCGAAGGATTAGTGAAAAGCGGCGGAAGTGGTCGTTGTGCGTTGAGCGCATTTCGATGTGCGTACTCAGGCATGTACTGCCAGTAAAAATTCCAGATGTATTCGCGCCAACCAATGATTTGGCGGATAAAGCCCTCTGCACTGTTGATGGGGACTTTCCCGGATTCGTAAGCAGTCACTGCGGCGTCGACTACTTCTCCAGGCAATAGCAGACCGTTGTTGAGATAGGGCGATAACAGAGAGTGTGCAAGATGCCAATTTGAATTCAGCATTGCATCTTCGTGTTCTCCAAACACCGGCAAGAGGTGTTCTATGAAGTAGGAAAGCCGCTGAAGTGCACCCTCTCGAGATGTGGCCCACAATCCAGTTGGCATTTTGCCCCACACATTTGCGGGTAAGTCTTCTAGAACCTTGTGGTCCAGCTCATCAAGTGGAGCCAATTGTGGAACAGCCCATCGGTCGTGACCGTTCTTTGGCGGAGGCAAGCGATTCTCTTCGTCAAAGTTCCACTTGCCAGTAACTGGTTGATCTCCATCCATCAAGACATTCAGACGTTTGCGTTGCCATCGATAGAAATCTTCCATCTTGAAAGACTTCTTTCCTTTGATGAAGTCTGTGAATTCAGTTGGGTGACAAAGGAATTGATCAGAACGAACAACGGTGCAACCCAGGGAGATCACCAATTGGCGCGCGGTGTAACTGTTTGGCTCGGTGAGAGTGACTTCCGCGGGGGAAAACTCACTGCAGTGGTCAAGGAAGCCTTGACGCATGCTGGATGCGATGCGGTAATCAACGTCAAAGCCGTCGCGACGAAGTTCGTCCGCGAATCGACGCATTGAGGTAATCAGGAAATGAGCACGTTGTATGTGCCACGGCCTCGACGACAGTTTCTGTTGCGACTCAATGATGAGAATGCGATGCGATGTTGGAGAAGTAGTGGAGAGAGCGCCGATAGTGCGGTTCAATTGGTCGCCAAAAACCCAGAGGGTGGGAAGTGGCGGTGATGTCATCGTTGCTCATTATTGCCTGAGATGAAGTGAAACAGATGGGGAGCAGGTCAATTAGTGTGAAGAGGGTGACGTCACAAGGTGCGATTTTTCGTCGAATTCAGGATTGTGAGACTGAATCGTGGAGGGATCCAGTTTCTGGTCACGTTGATTGGTGGACGCTGTTTAGCTCCGACAGAACCGATACTCGTGGGTTAACAGTGGGCATTGCCGAAATCCCTGTGGGTGCTCCACGACCAGAGCGTGGGCACCTGCACGAGCAGGCCGAGGTCTATGTGTTTCTGTCTGGCACCGGCGAGGTCGTGATTGAAGGGGAGTCAACTGCGGTCTCTGCGGGAGACTCGGTTTTTATTCATGGCAATGTTGAACATATGGCCGTCAATACGGGTAACGAAGTACTACGGCTGTTGTATTTCTTTGCGACGGATTCGTTCGAAGATGTGGTGTACAGATTTCCTGGCAACCACCACCAATAAATTCGCCCATATTTGTGGTTGTTAAGCAGTAGCTGGTCGGCGGCGACGGCGAATTGTTGTTGGAATAATCAAGCCAGCAAGGATTGCCAATGCGATTGGAATGGCAATCAGAACTCGAGTGGTGACGGAGCCTTGCGGCTGTGAACCAACGGCAATTCCAATACCAATGACGAAGTCGTCACCTGATGCATTGGCACTCTTAAGGACGAAGCGATGGTCACCTGATGCAATATCGGCTGGTACTGGGAAGTTTCCAGAAACATTTCCAGAGCTGTCAACAGACAGAGTTCCCAGTTGTTGCGGCGTGGAGAACATCCACGCTTCTACTTGATCGCCTGAGTTGAAGCCGGATGCATCAAGCGAGATGGAATCCCCAGAATTCAAGCGAAGGTTGCCATCTGCATCTAGTCCGATTCGCTCACCAGTTGATGAGATGCCGTAAATGGTGGCTTCAATTCCTGCTCCAGTGAGAACCAAGGCATTGTCTTCACGCGCAATCTGTAACTCGACACTCTGGCCATCAATGAGTGCACTGGCCTGACCCAATTCGGCATCTGGAGCAGTCGGTGCGGGAAGTGTTGTTGACGTTGTGGTTGACGATGGTGCGACAGTGCTTTGTGTTGGTGCAACTGAAACAGTCGGAATCTGACTTTGGCCAACACTGACTGTTGTCACTGTTGTGTTGTTTGTTGATCCAGCATCGTTCACAACAGGTGCAAGAGTGGTTGTGGGGCCAGGCACTGTGGTCGTAGTGGTGGTTGTCGATGTCGTCGTTGTAGTAGCTGAACTGACAATGGAGATTGTCTTCGAGATTGTTGCAGGGTCGGCCAGTAGATGCCCGGGCGCATCGGCGTGCACGGTACAGGTACCAACAGATACTGCTGTAATGGTTCCATTCGAAGCAATGGTGCAAACGGACGTGGTACTGCTTCTATAGGTCACGCCTTGTGCTGCGGGGTCAACTGCTGGCGAAGTCACCGCAAACGTGCTGTCGTAAAGTTGATTGAACGTAGACGAGGCGTAAGTCCATCCAGTTGGAGTATTCAATGTTTGTGAGGTTGAACGTTCGTACGCTCCGAGGTCACAGCCCGAACCTTGTGGACGGCTCATTCCAATCTGGTCGGATCCTGAACATCCACTCCAGAAATTGAGAGCGACACTTCCGCTCAATAAAGGAATGGTTTTGATGGAACGGCCACGGTAGGAGAGTTCACCCAACTTAAGGTCAGCGAAGTCAACGATTGCGGAGTTTGTTGCAGGAGACGCGGGATATGCAGCAGTGAGATTTGGACATGAGTTGTCAGTCACGAGGTTTCCGCGACTTCCATGAGCAGATTGTTGACTGTTGCACACTGGAATCATGCTGTTGCTGCTTTGAGCCAGAATGCTCTTGTTCACGTCGAGGTCACCGTAGAGAACTGTTGTTCCTGCTGGGCCAGTGTTATCAACAAATGTTGAGTTGTTAATTGTGGCTGATGCGAAGTTGGCAATAACTGCTGCTGCACTGCGGTACATAGTGCGGTTGTCGTAGAACGTTGATGTATCAATGGTGAGTCCAAAACCAAAGAGGGTGGCGACTCCGCCTCCATCAAAGTATGCAGTATTGGACTCAAATGTTGTGTTGGTAATCGTTGAAGGAACATTCTGGTAGTTGCCGATCAGGCGTCCAACAGCGCCTCCAACAAAGTCTGCATAATTATTTCTGAAGTACGAATCAATGATGTTGATTTGAGATTCGCTCTCAATAAAAATTGCACCACCGCAGCGGTTGCCATCTTCACACTCACCAAGTTGACCTACTTGGTTTGCTCGACCGTTCACGAAACCCATGCTGTCAATAGCAACGGTGATTTCGTTTCCAGAGTTAGGAGTCAAGTTGTTGTCATGAATCATCATGATCTGTGAAGTCTCAAGTCCGTCAAGAGTCGTTGTACGCGCACTTGCACCTCTAAAGGTGAGCGACTTTGTCACGTTCAGCCGCGATGAGATGGAGTACGTTCCGGCGCAGATGTAAATGGTGTCGCCAGATGATGCTGCTGTGATGGCCGACTGAATTGCTGTTTGTGTCGATCCAACATGGTGAGGAGATGCACAGCTTGTTCCTGCTCCAACCGAGCCGGTGGCGGCTACGTATCTCGTGGTACCGACGGCACTTGCCGTGGTATTGGGAAAGGCAGTTGCGAAGGGGGCGACAATTGCAACGGCGAATATGAGGCGAAGAACAGGATGACGCATAATTGGACGGTAACAGACCACGACTGTTCTTTCTACTCTCTGGAAAATAAGGGCTATTCTCCATCTCGGGCAACAGTGAGTCTCCTAACCTGAGCAGGTGAAAACCCTTGTCTGGCAGGACATAGTAAGTGCCTTTCGTGGGACAAGGAGCGACTGGAGAATTCGTCGCCCTTCTCCACCGCGGCTTCCTCGACTTGGCGTGTCATGGGTTGGCCCCATGATTCTGATTGCCGCAACTGCAGTTGGCTGGTTCGCATTCGCTGACGCTGTGGGTGAAGAAGAAGACGTCGCCTTTTCTCTCTTCATCGGATCGGTCTCAATTTTGTTGATGGCGTGGAGCAATCTTTTGTCCACCAGGCTTCGCTTTTTGGAACCGTTCTTCGGCGGACTTGACCTCATGTACCGATGGCATCGGTGGTTCGGCGCTCTTTCTGTTGCCGCCATGTGGTTACACATTCAATATGTCGACGATGTTGAAGGGATTCGCGGAGCATCAGAAGACATTGCCGATGCCGCGGAGGAACTAGCTGGCCTTGGTGAAACAGTTCTGTATGTCCTCATCATCGCGAGTCTCATTAGATGGGTGCCATATCGATGGTGGCGTCAATCTCACAAGTTATTGATTTTCCCCTTCGCCACTGCAAGTTGGCACTTTCACACATCGACAAAGCCATACGCCAATGATTCGTTGTGGGGTCGCTGGTTCCAGGTGATTATGGTCGCAGGAATCGTTGCGTGGATGTACAGGGTGTTGTGGCGCGATGGAGTGATGCGCGGTCGTCGGTATGAAGTAGTGGCGGTGAACAACAATGGATCGACGGTAACGGTTGATCTTGCCGCGACGGGACGTCCGTTGAAGTGGCGCGCAGGCCAATTTGTTTTCGTGCGCATTGGGGCAGGTGCCCTCTCGGAACCACATCCGTTCACGATTGCTTCTGTATCAACAGATGGTTATGTACGTCTTGTTGTGAAATCACTCGGTGATTGGAGCGAACAACTTGGCGCACGTGTGACTGTTGGAGACCCAGCACGGGTGGAGGGCCCATACGGCCGATTGCATCTTTTCCCTCGCACTCGTCGCACCGTGGTGTGGATTGCAGGTGGTGTTGGAGTTACTCCATTCTTAGCCGGGTGTCGTGTCCGTCGAGATGGAGTTGTCCCTCATCTGTTTTATGTTGTTCGAAACCGAGATGATGCTCCAGGACTTAAAGAACTCACCAAAGCGGCACGTGCCGGCCGAATTGTGTTGCACCTGCATGTGTCCGAAGAAGGAACGCGCCTTCGTGCCGAGGACTTATTTGACGAGTTCGGCGAAGAGGGATTGCGCAATTCTCACGTTGTGATGTGTGGGCCTGATTTGTTGGTGCACGACATGACAACTGCAGTTCGTTCTCTGGGGGCTCGTCATGTTCACGTTGAAAAATTTGACATCCGAACGGGGGCTGGGCCGGATCTCTCTCGTGAAGTAGATGACGTGTTGCAAGCGGTGCGTCAGCGTTTTCAGCAGAGAAATGAAGAGCATTCTGATGCGATCCAGCGCTAAGGCCCAAAGTTGCATAATTTTGCTGAGTATGTCTGGTAGCAGTACCCAACTAACTGAGCTACGACAGCTATAGAGGTGAGATCATGAATTTTGAGTTTGCAAAAATTTTCCCTGAGAATCTTTCGAATTACGAAGGACCTCAACTGGTTCGTATCGCCACCGCGCTGATTCTCTGTGTGATGGTGGTTCGTAGTTGTATTCACTTGTTCACCTCTGATGGTGGAGCTCAGAGAATTGCCACAATCGATACATCAGTTGAAGGCGGAGACAACATCATTGCGTTGTTCCACCAATGGGGAGCCTCCCAACTCGTTCTTGGTGTGGTCCTCGTTGTGTTGTTCTTCCGCTATCCAGGATCCACTCCGTTGATTTTGCTTGTGATGGCACTGGAGCCGGTTTTGCGATTCGTCGCTAGTCGAGTCAAGGCTGTTACAACGACAGGCACCGCACCCGGCGCAGCGCTAAATGGCGTTGCATTCGTCATTGTGATGGCGCTGTTCGTCGTTTCTGTACAGGGCTAACGTCGCCCTTGATTCTTCGGAATTAGTTCTTACTTGAGTTCTGAATTTCGCGATACTTCAGGAAACGACCAACAAAATCACTGGTCTGTTCTGTAGTCCACCGCACTGCGTCCCAACCAACAAGCTGTGTACAGCGTTCAAGATGTTGCTCAACGAAGACGGGAAGTTCGCCGGTGAGACCCAATTGACGTAGTCCATCAACACGGGTGTACACACCAGCCATGATTGCTTCAGCAAGTGTCGGAGAATCTCCGGCAAGCCACGGGGTATCCCTCAGCCACTGGCCAACAGTTACCATTGCCGTCATAAAGGCAACACTTGGCTCTTGAATCACTGCAACATCAGTTCCGTAGTACACACCAATCATTGGTTGGTACACGTACTTGTTGATCCAATTGACGCGTTCACGCACTACCGCTTGCCCTGCTTTATCGGCTGGCAACAAAGACGAGTCGGTGAATTTCACTTCTAACCATTCGAGAATGGGAATTGAATCAGCAAGGTATTCGCCATCAATTTTCACCATCGGCACTTCTAGTTTCGGACTATGTGCAATGAACTCCTCGGGCACGACAAACCCTTTCGGGCGCACTGCACGAGGTGGAACATCAACCACCGTGTAATCGATTCCCCGCTGAGCAAGCGCGAATTCGACACGCACCGAGAATGGACAGATCCAATGACCGAACAGGGTGACAGCAGATGAACTCACGATGTGAACAGAATCTCGCAACCCGTACCTGCCAATAATGCATCGACGTCATGACGATCAGCAGTCGAAAGCTTTGCGTACTCTTCACGAATCCACTTCAAGCATTTGCGTTGATACACAAACGTTCCCTGGCTGTACGGGTGGCCGTCGATAACACATGAAAAAGTTTCTGCCCCTGCTTCCATCGCAGCTTCGTTTGCAAGTAGGTAGTCAATAAATGCAACAACGGCATCTGTTGGCACAAGACTGCGCTCTGAATACATTCCCTCAAGGCGCATGATGAGCGGGCTTGAGTCGATCATTGCGTCTGTGTAAGCACCAGTTTCATCTGGGAAAGCAATTGCGGGAATCAGGGGAAACGGCGGCAGGTCGTCCCACTTGGAATGCTGAGGCACCCACTTAAATGGAATCTGTCGGTAGCGCAATACAGCGCGCATCTTCAGAGAATAAGGCGAACCCAAGACGCTTCTTATTCGTAATGGGTATTGCTTATAATTTCTCCTATGACCGAGAACCAAGAGGCATTTGACGCGATTCTCCACAGCGCGCGTGAAGAAATCATGCAAAACGGGATCTTGGGCCTTCGTGTTGCGGATGTTGCGGCTGCGGCAAACACTTCAATTACTCAGATTTATCGATTCTTTCGTAATCGAGATGGACTGTTGGCAAAAGTTCTGGGCGACATATACGACGAACAGTCTCAGATGAGTGTTGATGCGTATCTGGCACGACTTCCTGCAAAGAACGACCTCACAATTGATGATTTAGTTGGTGCGGTTCCTTTGGTGATGACAGAGGATCAAGTGAAATTCCACGAACTTCGATTACAGATTCTTGCCACTTCAATTCATAATCCTGACCTTAGGAAACAACTGAAGTTATGTACTCAGAATCTCTTGGAGATCTGGACCACTGGTCTTGCCGGACTGCAGCAGCGGATGGCTTCAGGTGAGAAATTTGACGAAAGAGTCTTTCTCATGCACTTTGCGCAACTGAATCCGTACTATCGGACACTGATTGATGAACGCTTCTTTACTCCAGAGGAGTATCGAGACTTTCTTCGCGACAAACTGCGCGCCTAGGGCGCAGTAAAAGTTTTTTTACAATCTCTCGGTTACCGAATCTTTCGTAATCTCGGCGCGTGTCTCCCGCCTCGTTACGCCATTCCCGTTTAGTTGTTGCATTCTGCGCCCTTGCTGCATGCCTTGTCTTTGTTTCACCTGATGTCCAAAAAGCGTCTGCAGCGGTCCTGACGAATGGCGACTGTTCCGCAACCATTGATGAAGGAACGGGAGGAAACGCCAATGGCGGCATTGTCTTGACTGACCTCGGCACAGAATGTCTCATTGTCTTTGGTTCGGCACGTGCGACGAGAACTGAGTGGACAAAGCCAGTTGGAGTGACCTCGGTACGCGTTCTCGTTGTTGGAGCTGGTGGTTATGGCGGTTATGCATCACGCGGTGGCGGTGGCGGTGGCGGTGGCGGAGAGGTCAAGCATGATCCTGCATTCGCGGTCCCATCTGCTGCGACAATCGTCGAGATCTTCTCTGGTCGTGCTGACTCCACAGATGCAGTAAAGGATGCTTCGTTTACTGTTGTAGGCGGCAATTCATTGGTCGCTGACGGTGGAAAAAATGCTGCAATTTCCAATGGTGGTAACGGCACTAGCTCAACCACACAAGCTGGTGGTGGCGGCGGCAACGGTGAAACTTCTGGCAATCCAGGCCTTGGAGGAACAAGTCTTGGTGGCGCAGGTGGCAACGCAGCAATTGCAACTAATGGTGGTGGCGGTGGCGGTGGTGGTGGTGCCTGCGGAGCGGCCACAAACGCTGTCGGTGCCAACGGAGGAAACGGCGGCATTGGATGTTCGAATGACATCACCGGAACCGCGGTGATTTATGGATCTGGTGGCGGCGGTGGCGGCGGAACCTTGGGAATTGGTGGCCAAGGCGGAGATGGTGCCGGTAGGGGTGGCGGAGACGGATCCACCGCAACTGCATCTGAACGAGGTGTTGCATCACGCGGTGGTGGTGGCGGCGGCCG
>JBIIJW010000037.1:0-9712 GCA_044233525.1 Ilumatobacteraceae bacterium
CCAGTACACCGCATCTCGATCGTCCATTCCCACTAACGCCAGAGCGTTCATGAAAGTAAGAACAGAATCAAGTGGGGTTGCAATGTCGAGGGAACGCAACAGACGAGCAAATGCCACCGCTATCTCGTCGGGTGATGACTCGACGGTGAATGTCATTGTTATCCGTTCAGCAATCCGCGTTCGAACGCTTGACGAACAATGGCGGCTACACCGTGATCGCGCACTCGGCTTTGATCTTCTCGATACTTCAACACAGTGCCCAGTGTTTGTTCAACAACTGTTTCGTCAATTTGTGTGACGCCTAAGCGGCCAAGTGCTGTTGCCCAGTCAATTGTTTCTGCCACGCCAGGTGGTTTGTACAAGTTGAGCCCACGGAGTGCTTCAACGGCTGCGGCCACTTGTTCGGCAAGTTGGTTGCTGATATCGGGAACGCGACTGGTCACAATGCTGACTTCGCGTTCAAAGTTTGGATGCTCCACCCAGTGATATAAACAACGCCGCTTGAGTGCATCGTGAACATCGCGTGTTCGGTTTGAGGTGAGAATCACAATTGGTGGTGTGGCGGCCTGGAAAGTGCCTAACTCTGGAACCGTGACCTGAAAGTCGGACAACACTTCCAACAAGTACGCCTCAAACTCATCGTCGGCGCGATCGATTTCGTCAATGAGGAGGACTGGGGGAGTGCCTGTTCCGTAATCGATAGCGCGCAATACCGCGCGCTTAAGCAAGAAGCGTTCGTTGTATAACTGGTTCTCAAGTTGTGTGGTGTCGGATTGTTTTGCCTCACCTGTTGCTTCGGCGGCACGCAGGTGCAATAACTGGCGTGAATAGTCCCAGTCGTAGACAGCCTGAGATGCATCGATGCCTTCGTAGCATTGCAAACGAATGAGTTCAGTGCCCTGCCAACGGGCAATAGTTTTTGCAAGTTCTGTTTTTCCAACACCTGCTTCTCCCTCGAGAAACAAGGGACGACCGAGCGAGAGCGCGAGAAAAACCGCGGTGGAGAGGCCATCGTCTGGCAGATAGCCGTGCTCTGCAAGAGAGCGTGCGACGTCGGTTGCATTGGAGGGCGTAGCAGGCACGCTTAGAGCGTAGGGCGAGATATCAGAACTGCCGTAGGTGAGGCGGGACTATGGTGGCGAAATGGACCTTGGATTACGTGGAAAATCTGCTGCGGTGGCGGCTGGAACAGCTGGACTTGGCTTACGAACGGCACAAGCACTGGCGAACGAAGGGGTTCGCGTTGTGGTGTGCGGACGAGATGAAGCACGTCTCGCGTCGGCATTGAAAGAGATTGGTCACGGCGCACAAGGTTTTGTCTGCGATGTGTCCACCGATGTTGGTGGTGCGCAGTTTGTGTCGACGGCAACGGAGATGTTGGGGGCAGTTGACATTTTGATTGCAAATGGCGGCGGACCACCACCAGGGGGTTTCGCCGACATTGAGGAGAGCCAGTACATCGACGCCTTGCAGAAGAATTTGTTGTCCGTTGTGTCCATGTGTCAGGGCGTGGTACCGGGAATGCGTGAGCGCCAGTGGGGAAGGGTGTTAGCAATTACATCTGTTGCAGTGCGTCAACCAATTCCAAACCTCATTTTGTCGAACACCGCACGCGCAGGCCTCACAGGATTCTTGAAAACGTTGGCCCGAGAAGTTGCGGGTGATGGAGTCACCGTTAACACCATTCAGCCTGGCATTCACGCAACGGACCGCATCACGCAGTTGTATGGAGACAATGTGAAGGCCGCAGCAACAGGAGTGCCTGCTGGTGTCATTGGCGATGCCGCAGACTTCGGTCGAATTGCTGCGTTTATGTGCAGCGACTCTGCAAAGTTCATGACAGGGGTTCAACTACATGTTGATGGCGGCGCATACGGCGCTCTGTTGTAGCGTCACAGCATGTTTCATCACATCGTCCTTTTCAGTTGGAATGATCAGGTTCCTGCCGGTCACGAACTTGTTGCCCAACAAGAATTGTTGAAGTACGCAACAACTTTGTCTGGACTGGTGTCGTATCACTGCGGACCCAATGCCGGGCTCACTGAGGGTGCTGCAGATTTCGCAGTGACTGCTGTTTTTGAGAATGAAGCAGCATGGCATGCATACGACACGGCAGATGAGCACAATCGCATCCGTCGCGAGGTGTTCGGCCCATATGTGGCCGAGCGAAAAGTCATTCAGTTCGTGAGTTGATCTAGCGGGGAAGACATGTCGCGTCGAGTCTCCCACCAGTCGGCAACCTTCCACGCCATCAGCACGACAGCAAACCCAAAAATGCAATCAATCACGTAGTGCTCGCCGAAATAGACAAGCGCCACGGTCATTGCAAGCGGATACATCAATGCGGCAGTTTGTATCCATGTTGTGGTGTTGCGAGTGAACCACAACGCAACCAAGAGCGATAAACCAGCGTGAAGTGACGGCATGGCGGCTACTGCATTCAGAACTGCTGCACCACGATCAAGAGTTTGCGACACAGTTTTTAAGTTCAGCTCCCACCAGCCACGTCCGGTGATGCGCTGGATGGGAGGGAAGTATCCCTTCTCAGACGACATCCACGGCGGCGCAGCAGGAAACACAATAAATGCAGAAACTGCAATGCCAAGGGTGAGCGAGAAACGTCTCACATATCGCAGCCATTCGCTCCGTTGACGAACTCGAAGTACGGCAAGCGGAACAACGGGTAAGACAAAGTGCATCATGTAAACGATTGCGCCACCCACGTCATACCAACGTGGGTCTGACTGCAAGAGATGTTCTTGAAGCCACACGCCCGGATCGTGACCAAAGAAAATCATTCGATCGATGTCGCGCAACAAGGTGTAGTTCACGCCAATGCCCCATTGGTCTGCGGTGCCTCGGCTGTAGTCATACGCCATGTAGATAGCCACGAGCACCAGCCAGTCGCGAATCATCTGCCTGATATCGGCACGTGATCGCCCAATTGAGGCAACGAGAAATGCGCCCAACATCCAGAGAAGAACTGCAATGCGGTCGACGGGAATGCCGAATTCAACAACGCTGTACAGAAAAACAACGAAGTAAAGAACAAGCCCGACACGCCGGACCGAGGTCGCGGTGTTTGCTTCCCCAGTCATGGGGAAGATGTTATGACTGTGTTGATTCGAGTGCTCGGCGCACCAGAACTTTTGCAAGGTGCACGCGGTAGTCGGCGCTTGCGTTCAGGTCTGACTGTGGCTCGGCTTCTGCTGCAGCAAGTTCAGCTGCGTCAGCAATGCTTGCACCTGAAGAAATTGCTTGCGACACGCTGGTAGCCAAGATGGGGATTGATCCCATGTTGACAAGTGCAACGCCAGATTCTGTTCCGCGCTTCCACGCAGCAACGCCAACAATTGCCCAGTCTTGTGCGCGACGGTTGAACTTCTGGAAACCCCACGTTGCGCCATTCATTTTTGGAACACGAATCTCGGTGAGCATTTCGTCTGGTGCAAGTGCCGACTCCAAGAAGCCAAGGTAGAAATCTTTTGCGGCAATTTCGCGAGTTCCGTTTGGTCCCTGTGCGATGTAGGTAGCCCCCATGGCCAACGTTGTTGCAGGAAGATCTGACGCAGAGTCGGAGTGGGCAATAGATCCACCAATGGTTCCACGATGTCGCACCTGTGGGTCACCCACGTGACTTGCTGCATTGGCCAACAGCGGCGCATGCTGCAACACAATGGGGGACTTTTCGACGTCCATATGCCGGGTGAGTGCACCAATAGCGATGTAGTTGCCTTCATCGCGGATGTACGACAGATCTTTAATGCGTGCGATGTCCACGAGAACTGCTGGCTGCGCCAAACGCAGTTTCATGAGTGGTAACAGGCTGTGTCCGCCGGCAAGGAACTTTGCATCGTCGCCGTACTCACTGACAAGTGAGATTGCTTCGGCGGCCGACGAGGCACGCTTGTAATCAAAAGCTGCTGGAATCATCGGGGTCTCCTATTGTGCTTTCGCGGCGGCGAGCACCGACTTGACGATGTTGTGATATCCGGTGCAACGGCACAAGTTGCCCTCAAGACCGATGCGAACTTCTTCTTCGGTGGGGTTTGGGTTTTCCTTCAGCAAGCTGATGGACGCCATCACCATTCCTGGTGTGCAATAACCACACTGCAGACCATGGTTCTCCATGAATGCTTTCTGCATTGGATGCATCTCCCCGTTTTGCACGAGGCCCTCAATGGTGGTGACACTGCAGCCGTCGGCCTGTGCCGCAAGCATGGTGCAGCTCTTGACAGACTCGCCATCGACGTGGAGCGAGCATGCTCCGCAACTAGATGTGTCGCAACCAATGTTGGTTCCAGTGAGGCCAAGCGTTTCGCGAACGTATTGCACGAGAAGTGTTCGTGGTTCCACATCGCTTTCGTGAGTGGTTCCATTGACTGTGATGGAGACTTTCATAACTGTTCCTCTTCTTATTAGTTGTCTTAACGGGCTTGTTGAATGGCAGACCACACGCGCTCTGCGGTGGTGGGCATGTCGATATGACGAACGCCAAGGTGAGAGACAGCGTCAATCACTGCGGACTGCAACGCAGGTGTTGCACCGATGGTTCCAGATTCACCGATTCCCTTTGCGCCAATGAGGTTCACAGGAGTTGGTGTTTCCATGTGCACCACAGTCACGCTGGGCAATTCTGCAGCCGAAATGAATGCGTAGTCGGCCAAGTTAGACGTGATGGGGTTGCCATCTGGGTCATAACAGACTTCTTCAAGAAGTGCTTGCGCAGCGCCTTGAGCAACTCCGCCGTGAATTTGGCCTTCCAACAACATTGGGTTCAACACTTTGCCAGCGTCATCACACGCAGTGTGAGCAATATGGCGAACTTTGCCTGTCTCGGTATCTACTTCAACGATTGCAACGTGGGCACCAAATGGGAATGTTGCACCAGAAACACCAATGACGTCGGAGTGGGCGAGTCCACCTGATTGCTTTTCAGCAATGGCGAGATCTGCCCATGTCTTCGATACTGCGGGAGTGCCAGCAACATGGAATGCACCACGGTCTTTGTCGAGAACGATGTCTGCTTCGTTTGCTTCCAACAGTCGAGCAGCAACCGACTTTGCTTTGTCAACAAGTTGACCCGCAACGGCGTACACAGCGTTTCCGCCTTGTTGTAATGAACGAGATCCCATAGTTCCGGTTCCAATGGGCACGCGGTCCGTGTCGCCCCACACCAATTCAATGCGGTCGATGGGGATACCGGTTTGCTCGCTGGTGAGCATGGACCATGATGTGTCGTGACCTTGGCCGTGTGGCGATGTTCCGGTGTAAACAACAGCGCGACCATCGTCGAGAATTTCGACCTTTGCCGATTCACCGTTGCCAACGCCACCAGTAATTTCCACGTACACGCTGATGCCGATGCCAATCTGCTTTGAATCATTGCTAGCGCGACGCTCTGCTTGCTTCTTGCGCCAGCCGGTGTAGTCGGCCGCGGCGAGAACCTTATTCAGTGATTCTTCGTAGTCGCCAACGTCGTATGTCTGGCCAACAACAGTGGTGTGTGGTTCAAGGAACTTTGGAATGAGGTTGATGCGACGAACTTCTGCTGGATCCATTCCAAGTTCTGCTGCAAACATGTCCATTGCACGTTCAATAGCGGCTGTTGCCTCTGGTCGGCCAGCTCCGCGATATGCAACAGTTGGTGTTGTGTTGGTAACAACAGATGTTGTGCGGCATTCAATATTTGGAATGTTGTACACGCCAGAGGACATTGGTCGTGTCATGAACGGAGCCAAGATTGTTCCCATGTCTACCCAGGCGCCTGAATCTTGAATTGCATGCAACTGGTAGTGAGTCACTTTGCCTTGCTTTGTGCCGCCGATGGTGACGTATTGCAATTGTGCGCGACCATGGCCAAGCGCCACCATTGATTCGCTGCGTGTCTCACGCCAACGAACAGGCCGCCCAACTTTCTTGGCGATGACGCCGAGGAGAAGTTCTTCTGGATAGGCACCAATCTTTGCTCCGAACCCACCACCAACGTCTGGTGTCATGACTCGAACTTGTGCAACATCGACACCATTGGTGGCTGCGATTGGTGCATGCGCACCTTGTGCATGCTGAGTAGACAACCACTGCACGAGTCGTCCGTCTGGACCCCATGCTGCAGCTGCACCGCGCACTTCAAGAGGGCATGGAGCTACTCGCTGATTGATATAGCGGCCCTTCACAACGACTTCGCAATCCGCAAAGTATGCATCACCGGTGTTTTCCGGAATTCCCAACACGGTGGTATCAAACACCACGTTGCTTCCGCATGCTTCATAAATCAACGTGCTGCTAGCCATTGATTGTTCAAGATCAATGAGTGGTTCAAGGAAGTCGTAATCAACGATGACTGCTTCTGCTGCATCTTCACCTTGCTCACGAGTTTCGGTGACAATGACGGCAACGGGTTCACCGACGTAGCGAACTTTGCCAGTGGCGAGAAGTGTGCGAGTGGCCATTGGGTTGAACGATGACGGAACTGGTTGCAAGCCAAGGTCTTCGCCGGTGAAGACCGCAATGACACCGGGCATCTGGGCTGCATCGCTGGTGTCGATGGAGTTGATGTTGGCGTGTGCCACTGTGCTGCGCACGTAGGTGACATGAACCGAACCATGCAACAACGGTTCATCCAGCATGTCGTCGACATAGACGCCGCCCGTCGTTAGGAACTTTGGGTCTTCCTTACGGAGAACTCGATTGCCAAGAATGCTTCCGCCCATGTGTTTCCCCCTCGTCGTGAACACGATGTTGTCTCCGCACACTATCTACGACGGAGCCCCCTATCCGAAAGCGGGGGAGAGAGAACTAGGGAAGTTGCGACTGTAGGGCAGAGCCTTCTGTGGCCGCGACCTGTTGTCGTACCGCAACAATGTTGGTGACGAGGGTGTAGGGCCATTGCGGCGGCAAGTTGGTGGGCAGAGCCGGGGTCTGGGCAAACGCCAGTTTTTGTTCGCCTGGAAGGACATAACCCAATTGAGTTCGGGCCGCATTGCGGATTCCCTCGGGGGTTGATAAGTCGTTGACTTCGTTCTGTAGCTGTTCGTTTGCATCGGCCAATGCGTTGAATTCGGAGGTTTTCTTGTTAAAGACCTCGCGTTGTTCGAAATATGCCTTCACAGGAAGAACAAACAGCGACAAAACGGCGGCGCAGGCCAGAACAAAACCGCCAAGACGCAAAGTGGTGCGAATCGCTGGCCGTTGAGAGAGCCGGGCATCGACCGGGGTGGGGCGGGCAATGGCACGTGTGATCTCACGAGTGCGCTCTTTTGCGCGTGAGACGGGGGTTTTTGAACGTGTTGCCACGTCTCCATTGTGCCGTGTGAGTGCCACCGAAACGTGGCACACGAACGAATGTTCGTTTATCGCAGCGGTGCGAGTGCGGAGCGACCGCGGAATCGTGCCGAACTACCGAGCATCTCTTCAATACGAAGAAGTTGGTTGTACTTCGCCACTCTGTCGCTTCGAGCAGGAGCGCCTGTCTTGATTTGGCCACAGTTTGTTGCCACTGCAAGATCTGCGATGGTGCTGTCTTCGGTTTCGCCACTGCGATGACTCATCACACTGGTGTATGAATGACGCGTTGCAAGCTCGACCGTGTCGAGAGTTTCGCTGAGTGTTCCAATTTGGTTCACCTTGACAAGGACGCTGTTTCCAACATTGCGCTCAATGCCCATTTGTAAACGTCGCGCATTCGTGACGAACAAATCGTCGCCGACCAATTGAATTTTTTTACCAAGGGCAACGGTGAGTTGTGACCAACCATCCCAGTCGTCTTCGGCCATGCCATCTTCGATGCTGACAATGGGGTAGCGATCAACAAGAGAAGACCACCATTCCACCATTTGTCCTGCACTGAAAACTTTGCCTTCGCCGGCGAGGTGATACGCGCCATCTTTGTACAACTCGCTCATGGCAGGGTCAAGCGCAATGGCGATGTCTTTGCCAGGTTCGTAACCGGCCTTCTCAATTGCTTCCACCAACACCGCAACAGCGGCTTCATTACTGGAGAGGTTGGGAGCAAATCCACCTTCGTCTCCCACCGCAGTTGATAGCCCGCGATCGTGCAGAACCTTTTTCAGCGTGTGGTAAGTCTCAACACCCCACCGCAAAGCTTCACGGAAACTTGGTGCGCCAATAGGCATGACCATGAACTCTTGAAGGTCAACGTTGTTGTCGGCATGTGCGCCACCGTTGATGACGTTCATCATTGGAACGGGAAGAACGTGAGCGTGTGGGCCTCCCACTGCGCGATACAACGGAAGCTCTAACTCTGCTGCTGCTGCATGTGCAACGGCAAGGCTGGTTCCCAACATGGCGTTTGCACCAAGTTTCGACTTGTTCTCTGTGCCATCAAGATCAAGAAGTGCAGCGTCGAGAGTTCGCTGATCTGTTGCGTCCATGCCGGTGATTGCACCCGCAATGTGCTGGTTCACATTTTCGACAGCGCGTGACACGCCCTTGCCGAGATAGCGAGAGCCACCATCGCGAAGTTCGACGGCCTCGTGTTCGCCAGTGGATGCGCCCGAAGGAACAATTGCTCGACCTGTGGCACCACTGTCGAGAACAACCTCTACTTCAACGGTGGGGTTGCCGCGGGAGTCCAAAACTTCGCGTCCGATGACTTCAACGATTTCACTCATTCCATGAACGCTAGTGAGTTGGGTACTGCTTCACCACTTCCCAGAGTTCGTCCAATTGTTCAAGGCTCATCTCGGCCATGGCCAGACCCCGTTCTGTGGCGAGACTCTCAACGGCCTCGACGCGGGAACGGAATTTGTGTACCGCTGAGCGAAGTGAACTTTCGGGGTCGATGTCTAGATGGCGAGCAACATTCACCACAGCGAAGAGCAAGTCACCAATCTCTGTGGCGGTTGCCTCAGGGTCTCCATGTGCCATAGCGTCGCGCACTTCGAGTGTCTCTTCACCAACTTTTTGCAGTGGTCCGTCGACGTTTGGCCAATCGAATCCTGCACGAGCTGCTCGTTGTTGCACTTTGGCCGCAAACGACAGGGAAGGAGCACTGTTCACCACTCCATCAAAAATTCCCGTGCGGTTCGGTTTCTCGGCCTTCTTGATTGCTTCCCAGTTGGCTTCAACGTCTGTAGATGACGACACCTGAACATCACCAAAAACATGGGGATGTCGCGACACCAACTTGTCGTGCACAGTGCGAGCAACGTCTGCCATGGTGAATCGACCTTGTTCTTCTGCAATCGCTGCATGAAACTCAATCTGGTACAGCAAGTCACCGAGTTCTTCAATGAAATCGTCGTCGCTCGTTGGATCATCTGCATTGAGTCGTTCGATGGCGTCAATGACTTCGTAGGTTTCTTCCAAGAGGTACCGAACAAGCGATTGATGAGTTTGCTCCATGTCCCATGGGCACTGGTCGCGAAGAGTACGAGCGAGTGCATGGAACTTCATCATCTCTTCTGCCACTGGTGTGCCAAGCGATGGAATAAAGAGAGATGTGAGGTGATCGGCTTCAATTGTGCGGTCCATGTTGGACCACGTTGTGTGCACCAATTGTTCATCTGCCAAGCCGATGTGATGCAAAAGAACAACCGGTGTGTCGGGGTCAATGTCATCAATCGACAACTTGATGTCAGACAACACCCAATTTGCGTGAGTGTGTGCAACTAATGCAGCTCCGGTATAGCCAGCCGCAGATTGGGCAAATGTGTGTCCGTCGATGAGACGAACTGAAGATTCGATGGGA
>JBIIJW010000038.1:0-9536 GCA_044233525.1 Ilumatobacteraceae bacterium
TGTTGACAACGGCAACTTTGTTGGCCGCAAGGGCCGTGGTCGTTATTTGCGCCGGGATGTGTCGCAACACATCCGCTAACGCTTACGAAAAACGCTTCGCCAAGTTGTCCAGGGTCTTTTGAATTGAGTTGCTGTTGTTGTCGACGGCTTTCATCACCTTCAACATAAGTGGGCTCTTGTTGGTGTTCCAGTCGAACTGTTCGGTGACTTTGGTGCCACCCTCAACTGGCTCGAGGATGTAACGCCAGATGTGTCCGCCAAAGTGACGCCAACCAATCTGTTTTCCCTCTTCAAACTCCACCACTTCATTGGTCATTTTGTAGGGAAGAACGATACGCATGTCCATGCTGAACTTCGCGCCAAGCGACAAACGCTCTGGTGCATTAACTCTGGCCGCCTTCACAGAACCGGAACCATCAATTTCGCTGTGTCGACGTGGGTCGGCAAGAAGATTGAAGATGTCTTGTGCTGGTGCAGGCACCACCACTGAATGCGACACAATTTTTGCTGGATCTGATGTGCTCATGATGAACTCCTCATGTTTTCGAGAACCGCTTCTGCGGTTCGACGACCTGAATACATGGCTCCTTGGATGGAACCAGTATCGCGATGATCTCCACATACGAACAAACCGTCGCCAAGAGACACTTGCTTCTTTGGCGAGAACGGTGCGTCTTGGCCGGGTTGTCCGTGCGGAATGCGGTACGTGCGCAAGTGGCGCCAATCGTCAACTTGGGCGCCCCACCAGCGGCGAAGTTGCGAACGTGCAGCACCCTCTAGGTCTCCGTCGCACACGCCAGGCAAGGCGGCGGCAACAAGATGTTGATTGGCTGGCGCGTACTGCGAAGAAACATGCGACATGACCGCAACATTCAGAATGGGTCCTTGGCCGGTGCCGTCGAGAACAACGTAGGCCCCATTCACTGGAGCAATAGGTGCAGAGAAATACACACAACCTGCAGAGCGTGACGACACATGCGGAAGTCCCAGTAGTTGCGATGCAACGGGGCCTTCAGTGGCCACCACAATGCGCGGAGCGGTGATGGTGTGTCCGCCTGCCGCCGTGACCGACTGCGGCGTTACAGAGGTAACAGCAGTATTGAGATGCAGCGACGTTGTCTTCAATTGCGCCGCAAGTTGATGGGAGATCTCTCCCATGCCACGTGCAGGAACTGCGGAGTCTCCTGTTGCAAGTGTTCGGAAGATCACATCGAACATCCGGCGTGATGTTGCAAGGTTTGGGTCCAACTGAATCCCACCTACGAGTGGTCGAAAGAAGCGGTCGATCATCTTCGATGAAAATCCCATTGCACGAAGTGCTGTAGCGGTCGGAACATCGTCACCACGCAGGAGCTCTCGTGGGTCGGCAGATTTCAGCGTTGCCCGAAACTTTGCAATGCGTGCTTTGTCGCCAAGTGTTCCAATCGGCGCAAGAGATGTTGAGGCCAAAGTTTTGGGACGACGAAACGGGTCACCAACAACATGGCCTTTCCCTTCACGCCATACCACGGCTCCGGGTTCAAACAACTGAAGGTCAAGTGCCGCAATGTCGAGGTGTCGATAAATCTCGGGGTATCCCGTGAGAAGAACTTGAAATCCTCTGTCGAGAATGAATCCGTCAACGTTGTCGCTTCGTACGCGGCCACCCACTGCGTCGGAGGCTTCAAGGAGAACAGGCGAGACTCCGTGTTGTTCTAGAACTTTGGCGGCGACAAGACCGGCTAATCCTGCGCCAACGATGACAACGTCAGCAGAAGTGGGAAGAGGAGTGTTGGTCACTTCTTCAGTAGAGCACGAAGTGCGGCATCAAGTGTTTGATGCGTGAACACGAATCCGTCACGGGTGAGCGCGCTTGGAATGACGCGCTGGCCCGTGAAGAGAAGTGCATCTGCAAGCTCGCCACCAAGTAACAACTTCGGACCGAAGGTGGGAATGGGAAGAATTGTTGGTCGCGACACTGCTTTGCCAAGTTCTTTGGTGAAGCCAGCGTTTGTCACTGGTTCTGGTGCAGTGAGGTTGACTGGGCCAGACAATTGCGACGTCAACAAATGGATGATTGCGTTCACTTCATCGGTGATGCTGATCCAGCTTTGCCAATGCTTTCCATTTCCAAATTTTCCACCAACACCCAATTTGAAGATGGGGAGCTGCTTCTTTAGCGCGCCGCCCTTTTTCGACAACACAATTCCCGTTCGCAAGAACACGGTGCGAATGCCAGCATCTACCGCTGGTGCTGCTGCGGCTTCCCACTCTTTACAGACATCAGCAAGAAAACCTGTTCCGGTCGCTGCGTTCTCATCGAGTGCTTCGTCGCCGCGGACTCCGTAGATGCCAATGGCCGAACCAGAGAGAAACACTTTCGGCTTTGTTTCAAGTGAGGCCATTGTGTTGGCGAGCAGGCGAGTGGACAATGTGCGGCTCTCGAGAATCTCGCGCTTATAGGTATCGGTCCAACGCTTGTCACCAATGCCGGCACCAGCAAGGTGAACAACGGCATCAACACCGTTGAATGATGAGGGGTCGAGAATCCCGGCTTTTGGATCCCATTGCACTTCGTGGTCGTTGCGTGCAGGACGACGAACTGCAGCCACCACGGTGTGGCCTTGTGACGTGAGTTCGGCAGAGAGCGCCTGACCGATGAGTCCGGATGCGCCTGTAATCAGAATTTTCATATGTAAGGACAACCATTTTTCGCTGGTTGTTGTTCCATCTGTGCGAGGTGACCTTCGACCCTTTCGCCTTCTTTTCAATAGAAGTCGTAGTCTGAACTCCCGATGAGTACTCGAAAACTCATATTGACCGCGCTGATCTGTGGCCTAGCCATCATGCTGGCGGGCGGATTCAAGCTGTTTCAGGTAGCCACGGAAGATGTGGACGCAGTGGTGTACGACCTTGGCACTGAACAAACGCTCGGAGATATGAAGGTCACTGTGCAATCGGTGCAGCAGTCAGAGACACAAACCACCGTGTCGGTACAAATGCGTGGGGTGGAAGGCGCAGACGGTTATGAAGGCTGGAAGTTATTGGCCGATGGCAAGTTAAGCGACCCCATCGTGACCGCCGACACGCCACCGTGCGTCACCAAGATGGCTCAGTTCGTGGAGTGCAAGATTCCCTTTGTTGGGTCAACAGGAACATCAGTCACCGTTGCCTATCAGCGTGCCAACCTTCAATCTCAGTGGGCTCCCTAGCGAGAACGGCTACCGTAGAGGGTGCGCATACAGCGTCGTATTCGCATGATTGGAGTTAACCCCCATGGCTGACCAGTTTGACCTCATCATCGTTGGTGGCGGACCTGGCGGTTATGCAGCGGCTTTCTATGGTGCGTCAGCTGGGCTGAACGTTGCACTCGTCGAGAAAGACACCATCGGCGGAACTTGCTTGAACCGTGGTTGCATTCCCGCCAAAGCATTTCTTGAAACTGCTGCTGCGCGTCGTCATGCAGAACACGCATCTGATTTCGGTATCGCCGTCACTGTTGGTGCCACCGATTTCGCAGTTGCTCAAGCTCGCAAGCAAAAAATTGTTGATGGTTTGGTGAAGGGTCTCACTGGGCTCACTAAAGCAAAGAAGGTCACATACTTAGTTGGTAAGGGCGCATTGAATCCCGACAACTCGGTCACTGTTACGGCAGAAGACGGCACCACATCGCAACTGCAGGGCGCAAGCGTCATCTTGGCTGCGGGGTCTGTGCCACGCATCATTCCGGGTTTTGAACCTGGCGGACCCATCATGACATCTGATGAAGTTCTCATGCTTGATCGAATTCCTGCTCGCATCGCAGTGATCGGTGGCGGCGCTATTGGATGCGAATTTGCTTCAACGTTTGCAGACCTCGGTTCACAAGTCACCATTCTTGAAGGTCTTCCAAAAATTCTTCCAGGACTCGATGCAGACCTTGCCAATGTTGTGGTGCGTTCTTTCCAGAAAAAGAAGATTGACATCAAGACTGGTGTTGCAGTGTCGAAGCACACACCAACCGGTTCTGGCTCAACAGTCATTACCTTCGGTGAAGGCGAAACTCTAGAAGTTGACGCAGTCATCGTGTCGGTTGGCCGTCGTCCGTTCCCTGATCAACTGGGTCTTGCTAACACGAAGGTTGCTGTGAGTGATCGTGGCTTCGTTGAAGTAGACGAGTACTGCCGTACATCGGTGCCAAACGTCTGGGCAATCGGAGACCTCATCAACACCCCGCAACTCGCGCACGTTGCATATGCCGAAGCAATTCTTGCGGTGAAGCAAATTCTTGGCGAGCATGCAATTCCTGTCGACTACGACCGTGTTCCGTGGGCGATTTATTGCAGTCCAGAAGTTGCATGGGCTGGCCCTGGTGAAGAGGCTGCAAAAGCTGCTGGATACGACGTTGTTGTCGCAAAGCACCAGTTCCGTTCAAACAGCCGCGCTCAAATTCTTGGTGAACTTGACGGTTTGGTGAAGATCATCGCGAAGAAGAACCCAGATGGTTCAGCCGGGCAAGTTCTTGGTGTGCACATGGTGGGTCCATGGGTCACGGAACAACTCTCTGGCGGCTATCTCGCCGTGAACTGGGAAGCAAATGTTGAAGAAATTGCGCATTTCTTGCAGCCGCATCCAAGCTTGTCTGAACTTTTCGGCGAAACAGTGATGGCTCTCACTGGCAGAACCATTAACTCGTAATTGAACTAGTTAGGAATCACCAACATGGCAGAGATCACGCTCCCACAACTTGGAGAAACAGTCACTGAAGGAACCATCACACGTTGGTTCAAAAAGGTTGGTGAAGCTGTTGCTGCCGACGAACCACTGTTCGAAGTGTCAACGGACAAAGTTGACACAGAGGTTCCATCACCAATCGCCGGTGTCCTCGCCGAGATTCGTGTTGCCGAAGGCGACACAGTTCCTGTTGGCACTGTGATTGCAGTTGTTGGCGATAGTGCTGGTGCACCAGCACCTGCACCAGCGGCGCCTGCTCCCACCACCGCACCGACTCCACCACCGGCACCTGCTCCTGCACCCGTTGCTGCACCACCCGCGCCAGCCGCGGCTCCTGCACCCGTTGCTGCACCACCCGCGCCAACGTCGCCAGTGCCAGCACCTGCAAGTTCCACAGAAGGAATGGTGCTATCACCTGTTGTTCGCAAGTTGATTTCAGAAAACGGACTCGACGCATCACGCATCAACGGCACAGGCCCTGGTGGACGCATTACTCGCGATGACGTGATGGCGGTGATTGATAGCGGAACATCGCGTCCCGCCGCTGCTCCCTCTGCACCAGCTGCTTCAGCTCCTGCGCCCGCGGCGCCAGCTCCGACTGTGTCGGCGCCACGCGTTGTTGCCGGTGCTCGTGATGAATCTGTCCCGTTGTCGAAGATTCGCCAAGCCACTGGTGCACACATGTTGATGAGCAAAGGTGCAAGCCCACACGCATTCAGTGTGGTGGAAGTTGACTTTGCAAATGTCGACACCACACGGGCACGGGCGAAAGATGGTTTCAAAACAGATGAAGGTTTCAGCCTCACCTACTTGCCATTTATTGCGCGCGCAGTAGTGGATGCGCTTCGTGAATTTCCGCACCTCAACGCATCACTTGGTGCAAATGAGTTGATTGTTCATAAGTACATCGATCTGGGTATCGCAGTAGATCTCGACTACCAAGGTCTCATTGTCCCTGTGGTTCGAGATGCAGAAGAAAAGCGCTTGCGTGGAATTGCGCGAGAGATTAACGACCTTGCCACTCGCGCACGGAGCCGTCGTTTGTCGCCAGATGAAATCTCTGGTGGAACATTCACCATCACGAACAACGGATCAGCTGGTTCAGTGTTGACAATGCCCATCATCAACCAACCGCAAGTGGCCATCTTGTCCACCGACGCAATTGTGAAGAAGCCAGTTGTTGTTTCGTTACCTGGTGGTGGCGACAGCATTGCAATTCACCCTGTTGGCAATCTTGCGATGGCGTGGGACCATCGCGCATTCGACGGTGCTTACGCAGCTGGATTCTTGGTGAAGGTCAAAGAGATTCTCGAAACTCGCGATTGGTCCTCTGAGGTTTAAGTAAGAGACGGTGGAAGGAGAAGATGTCACGATGACCATCTCCTCATCACATTTGCGTGTTCGTTGGTTGGGCAAAGTGCCGTATGCCGAAGCACTCGCCATTCAGGAATCCATGTTTCGCCATGGAACGGGAAATGCTCTGTTGTTGATGGAGCATCCACACGTCTTCACATACGGACCTTCTGCCGAACTTGAGAAGAACTTGAAATGTGTTCCCTCTGAGGTGGGCGCAGATTTTGTTCGCGTCAAGCGTGGTGGAGACATTACGTATCACGGCCCTGGGCAATTGGTGGGTTATCCCATTGTGAACTTGCCCGCAAAACGCGGGGAAGATGGACCTGCTGATTCCGTAGCGTATGTGCGCTCGGTGGAGCAAGTCATCATCAACTCGTTACGCGAGATTGGACTTGCCACAGCCGATCGATTCGAGGGTTACCCCGGAGTGTGGGTGGATACCAAAGACAATCCACGCAAGATTTGCGCGATTGGTGTTCGGGTGAGTCGTCGTCGCACCATGCACGGGTTTGCAGTGAACCTCACAACAGATCTTGAATACATGAGCACCAACATCGTTCCGTGCGGTATTGCCGAGTATCCCGTGACATCAATTGAGGCCGAAGGCATCAACATTTCCATGAAGGATTTTGTTGAAGTTGTTGCGCGCCATGCAACCAACATGTGGGGTGGCGGTGACATAGAACGCCAAGATGTTGCATGGAAACACACTCCAGATGATTTGTCTGCGTTTTCTCGCGGCGAAGGTCCTGGTCAACCGGTGCGCCTCATGGGTCGATTGGCGCGCGCAGGTGTTGAAGAGTCAATTCCTTTGTCGGAACGAAAGCCCGACTGGATTCGCCCGCATGTCAAGCACGGCGAAGACGTGTTGACGTTGAAGAAGACACTTCGTGATTTGTCGTTGGTGACGGTGTGCGAAGAAGCTGGCTGCCCAAACTTGTCCGAATGTTGGAGTGATGGCACAGCAACCTTCATGGTGTTGGGCGAACGTTGTACGCGTGCATGTGGCTTTTGTTTGGTAGATACGCAAAAGCCCGAAGCGCCAGATACAAACGAGCCAGCACATGTGGCAGAAGCTGTTGCACGCATGGGGCTGAAGTTTGCAGTTCTTACCATGGTGGCGCGAGATGACTTGCCAGACGATGGCATGGCGCATGTTGCGCGATGCGTGGAAGCAATTCGTGAACGCGATGCCTCCATCCAAGTGGAGACTTTGATCTCAGATGCTCGCGGTTCGGCATCTCTTGAATTGTTGATTGCCGCGCGACCAGATGTGTTCAACCACAACATGGAGACCGTGCCACGGTTGCAGCGAGCAGTGCGACCAAACGCTGGCTATGCGCGCAGCTTGTCGGTGTTGGCGCGAGGCAAGGCTGCAGGTCTCACTGTGAAGTCGGGGCTCATTGTTGGAATGGGTGAGACCGACGAAGAGATTGTTGGAGTTCTTGCCGACTTGGCAGATCTTGGTGTGGACATTGTGACGATTGGTCAATATTTGCGACCTACCACGAATCACTTGCCCGTTGCGCGGTGGGTAGAGCCTGGTGTTTTCGAGATGTACAAGCGAGTGGGAGAAGAGATGGGTATTGGCCATGTTGAATCCAGCCCTCTGACACGCTCGAGTTATCACGCACGAGAGTCGGCTGAACATGCCGTACCTGTCAGAATTGGATCACGATGAATTCAACTCTTGACTCACGCACGTTTTTGGCACGCATGAATCGTGCACGAGAAGAAATGGCTCGTCACGGAGTCGATGCGATGATTTTGTCGCTTGGTCACGACATGCCCTATCTCATGGGATACCTGGCGATGCCGTTAGAGCGTCTGACCATGTTGGTGATTCCACAGCAGGGAGAAGCATCGTTGATCATTCCTCGTCTTGAAGCACCGCGAGTGCACGAGATGAGCGAGGTGTTCACCATGGTGCCGTGGAACGAAACGGAAGACCCTGTTGCCATCGCACATCGTTTGCTTGGTTCGGCACACACCATCGCCGTGGGTGATCAAATGTGGTCCCGGTTCCTTGTTGATCTTCTGGTGCATCGCCCAAGTTCGAAGTATGTCCGCAGCGTCACGGTGATGGAAGCACTGCGTTCCCGAAAGGATGCTGCAGAGATTGCCGCACTTGTCGCTGCTGGGGCAGCCGCCGACCGAGTGGCGGCACAGTTGCATGCAGGCGAGATTCCGCTCGTGGGCCGCACTGAAGCAGAGGTATCGGCGGACATCTCCGCTCGTTTAATTGCCGAAGGTCACCAAAAGGTGAATTTCGCAATTGTTGCAGCAGGGGAAAACGCCGCAAGCCCACATCACCACGCCGGCGATCGAGTGATTCGTCATGGCGAGATTGTGTTGTGCGACTTTGGTGGCACCATGAATGGCTACTGCAGCGACATCACGCGTTGTGTGCATCTTGGGGAACCACCAGCAGATATTGCAGATGCATATGCGGTGTTAATGAAAGCCCAAGCAATTGGTGTGGCCGCTGGTGTTGTTGGTGAAATGTGCGAACACGTGGATATTGCAACTCGTGCTGTTATCGACGCAGCCGGCTATGGCGAATACTTCGTGCATCGCACCGGCCATGGCATTGGCATGGAAGAACATGAAGACCCCTACATGGTGAATGGCAATCGCACATTGATTGCACCTGGCCATGCGTACAGCGTGGAGCCAGGAATATATGTTCCCGGCAAATGGGGCATGCGTCTTGAAGACATTGTGGTGGCAACAGACAATGGCCCGCAGGCCGTGAACCATGCCAATCACCAACTTGTGATTCTCGATCAATAGGCGCGTCCACACGTGATCAAACTCGACGCAGCAACAGTTCTTCTTCAATGGGCCACTGGCGGTCTGTTCTTTTTGTGGTTCACCACACGAAAGCATGAGATGGGGGCTGGCTATGGCTGGCTGTTACGCGGTTCGTTTGCAGTCATTGCTGCGGGTGGCGCTGCTGCGGGGTTTGTCACAGACACGGTCATTCTTCGGGAAACTGCATCAATCGCAGTTGTGATGATCAGCGTGGCAACTCTTCGCCGAAAGAATGCTCAGTGGGATCTTGTTGCGCCAGTAGTAGGCCTTCTTGGTTTGTTGGTCGCCGCAGTCGACGCTGCGAGCGGAACAAGTGACACCATTGTTTCGTTGCTGCGCATTGTTGTTGGCACTGCATTCCTTGGCGCGGTCAGTGATGCAATGTTGTTGGGCCACTGGTATTTGGTGCAGCCGGGTCTTCCGCGTTCCATTTTGGGAGAACTTGTTACTGCGCTGCGATGGGTGACCCCAGTGGAGATTGCCGTCATGTTGCTGCCCACCGGAATGGTGAGCGTGATCAACGGGTCCATTGACGATGGATGGGGCGGCATGCTCGGCTGGTTCTGGATTGCGTGCGGTATCACCACCATTGTTTTGACAGAAGTAACGCGGGCTGCAATGAAAGAGCGCAGTTATTCTGCCGTGATGGCTGCAACTGGTTTGTTGTACCTGGC
>JBIIJW010000039.1:0-9460 GCA_044233525.1 Ilumatobacteraceae bacterium
CAAAAGTTGCGCACCAACGTCACGACCAATCTTTGTTTGGCATCGTGCAAGGTGGCACCGATCCTGCAATGCGCGCAGAGAGTGCTCAGAGGACTGCAGAGATTGGCTTCGATGGATATGCCATTGGGGGACTGTCGGTGGGTGAGACTCGGGCAGAAATGGTGGAGTCCATTGCTGCATGCATTGGTCATCTCCCAGAGGAGCAACCGCGTTATCTCATGGGTGTTGGTGACCCCGCATCGTTGGTCGAAGCAGTGGGGTTGGGCGTAGACCAGTTTGATTGCGTGATGCAAACCCGTCTTGGTCGTCACGGAACTGCACTGACATCCGAGGGCAAAGTCCATATCAAGAATGCTCGTTTCGCAGACTCAGACGAGCCGCTCGATGCCGCCTGCTCATGTTGGGTGTGTAGTACTCACTCGCGCGGGTACCTGCGCCATCTGGTCCAAGTAGGGGAGCCAACTGCTGCTCGATTGGTCTCGGTCCACAATGTGGCTTGGACAATTTCGCTGATGAACAGCATGCGAGACGCTATTTCCGACGGCTCATTCCAGGCACTGCGACGCTCCATTCTTGATATTTGGGGTTAGGCGTACGGGGCCGTCGTCGTGGGGCAGGGCTAGGATGACGAACCGTGACTTCATTACTCGCTAACGAAACCTCCTCCAGCAGTGGCTCGCCAGTCGTTGCCATTGTTGTGTACGCCCTTCTTTTTGGCGGTATGTACTTCGTCTTCCTTCGTCCACGAAACCGACGCCTGAAAGAAGCTCGTTCGCTCGCTGCGTCTTTGGCTGTGGGCGATGAAGTGGTGTTGAACTCGGGGATCTACGGGTTCGTCTCTGATATCGATGGCGACATTGTGTGGCTCGACATCGCCGACGGTCACGCCCAAGAGCGCATTGAAATTCGTGTCACTCGCGGTGCAGTTGCACGAAAGGCTGCACCGGCCGCCGACGACACCAAGAAGTAAGACCACTTCATGTCGCGTCGTCGCCTTCTTTTTCCGCTTCTCTCTATCCTCTTTGTTGCGTCTGGTGCTTTTGTCGCCAACGTCATCGCAGGAAACACGCCATCTCTTGGTCTCGATCTCCAAGGCGGAGCCTCGGTCACCATGACCCCAGTCGGAGAGTATGAGGAAGCAGCGCTGAACGTGGCGGTCGACATCATTCGTCAACGAGTTGACTCAATTGGTGTGGCCGAGCCAGAGATTCAGCGCCAAGGCGACAATGTTGTAGTCAACCTCCCTGGCGTGAAAGATCAGCAAGAAGCACTCGATCTCATCGGCCGTACAGGTGCTGTGGAACTTCGACCAGTCATTAACTTTGCAGAAAATCCAGAGAACACCACCACAACCTCTGGCGCTCCTGGGGCGACAACAACCACGGTGGCAGGTGCCACCACCACGTTGGCTCCACCTGCAGGGGGTGTGGGAAGTTCACGCGTTCGAACAACCACCACAACAACGATTGCTCCAGAGACAGATCCAGAGACAGGTCTACCGCCAGGGCAAACAGTGTTACCGGGGCGAAAAGATGGATTGCTGTATCTCGTTGGTCCGGTAGAAGCAACAGGTGAAGTGTTCTCTAACGACGCTTCAGTTCAGGTCGAAGGTGGAAGTTTTTCCGTTGTCGCAAATTTGCGCAACGGTGAATTGGGAGAAAACATCTGGAACGCACTCGCGCGTAAGTGCTACGACGGTGGGGAAGAGTGTCCGACGAAGTCCATCGCAATTGTGTTGGACGGCGAAGTCATCTCTGCTCCTCAAGTGCAGACCCCCAATTTCAATAATGGAAGCGTCTCCATCACCGGAGATTTCACTCGTCCAGAGGCTGAAGAATTACAGAAGATTCTTCAGTTCGGTGCGGTGCCCGTGAAGTTTGAGATTCCAACAGTGCAGACCGTGTCTGCAACGCTCGGTAAAGATTCGCTTCGCGCCGCAATTATCTCTGGTTTGTTGGGTGTTGCGCTCGTTCTCGCGTTCCTTATTTTCTATTACCGATTGATCGCGCTTGTTGTTGTTGCTGGTCTCGGTGTTTCAGGACTACTGATGTGGAGCATTGTGTCTTGGTTGTCAAAGACGAATGGACTGGCGCTCACATTGTCTGGTGCTGCGGGAATCATTGTGTCCATTGGCGTCACAGTCGACTCCTATGTCGTTTTCTTTGAGAAGTTAAAAGACGATGTGCAAGCTGGTCGAACTCTGCGCAACTCTGCCTCACGTGGCTTCGATTCAGCATGGCGCACCATTCTCATCGCCGATACCGCATCTCTCATTGGTGCATTCGTGTTGTGGTGGCTCACCGTCGGATCAGTTCGAGGATTTGCTTTCTTCCTTGGTCTTTCCACATTGTCGGACATGTTGGTGTCGTACTTCTTTACGCGCCCAAGTGTTTTGTTGCTTGCGCGAACGAAATTGTTCAATAAGGGACGAGTCCTTGGCGTTCGTGGCGCTCAATCAACGGTGGAGGTGGCGTAATGGCTGGTCGTTGGCATCGTCTGTACCACGGCGAAACAACCATTAACTTCTTTGGACGACGCAAAGTTGGTTTCATCGCGTCGGGAGTGGTTCTCATCGTCACGGTGGGGTCACTTTTGTTCCAAGGCCTCAACTTGGGAATCGACTTCAAAGGTGGAATTGCTTTCGAGTTGCCGGCAAAAGGTGAGCTCACTATTGACTCAGCACGAACCATTCTTGAAGAGAACAAACTTGAAGCATCTAGTGCCAAAATTCAAACCCTGAGTTCTGGCGCCGATCAGCGTTTGCGTATTCAACTTGGCGAATTAACTCCAGAACAAGAGACTGCAATCAAGGACGACCTTGCCGCTAAAGCAAAAGTCAAAGTTGGCGACGTCAGTCTTGAAAAGGTCAGTGCCACGTGGGGTCGAAGCATCACTTGGAATGCGGTCCGAGCACTGTTGATTTTCCTGGTGTTGGTGTCTCTCTTTATCGCCTGGCGTTTTGAATCTCGCATGGCAGCTGGCGCTCTTGCCGCAGTTGTTCACGACGTTGGCATCAGCGTGGGCGTGTATTCAATCCTTCAATTGGAAGTCACGCCGTCCACGGTGGTGGCCTTCCTCACCATCTTGGGATTCTCTTTATACGACACCATTGTGGTGTTCGACAAGGTTCACGAAAACACGGCAAAGTTCGCTGGATCTCGCGTGTCGTATGGGGACATTGTGAATGTGTCAATGAACCAAGTGCTCATGCGTTCGTTGAACACATCGATTGCGGCCGTTCTGCCCGTCTTCAGTCTCTTGGTTCTCGGGTCCGGGGTCTTTGGGGCAGTTGCTCTTCAAGAATTCGCCCTTGCATTGTTGGTGGGTATGGCGACTGGTGCGTACTCGTCGATTTACATCGCCACTCCCATCTTGGGAATCTTGAAAGAGCGCACCGCAGAATACGCATCGAAGCGGGGTGAGCTCAGTCTGGGTCCAGACTTGGCGTCATTGATGGCAACGGGAGCTCCGGTCAGCAAGCGTGCGTCAGCTCGCCGGTCTGAAAACGCCGAATCAACCGCCCCCAAGCCCGCGGTCGAGGCCATTTTGACTCATCCACCGCGCCCACGGAAAAAGTCTCGTCGGTAATCTGTCGTTATGGCCACTGCCGACCGCGTTCTTCCGTGGAGACGGCACCATAGTGCGCCGATTGAAGAAATTGCTCCGCTTCTCACCGCGTATCGCAAGCGGCATCCCAAGGCTTCTGTTGCATTAGTCAATAAGGCTTATGAGGCGGCGCGGGTTGCTCACATCAGTCAGCAACGTTCGTCTGGTGAGGCCTATATCAATCACCCAATCGCTGTGGCGCGCATTGTGGCCGACATTGGACTAGACGATGTATCTCTCGCCGCCGCGTTGCTCCATGACGCCGTGGAAGACACTGAAATCACGCTGGAGTATGTTCAGAGCAACTTTGGAGATGAAGTTGCTGCATTGGTTGACGGTGTCACGAAGTTAGAGCGTCTGCAATTTGATTCCCGTGAAGCGCAGCAAGCTGCCACCATGCGAAAGATGTTGGTGGCCATGGCACGCGACATGCGCGTGCTCATCATTAAATTGGCAGACCGATTACACAACATGAGAACCCTTGCTGGTGTTCCACTCGATAAACAACAGCGCATTGCTCAAGAAACTCTAGATATCTACGCACCGCTCGCGAATCGACTTGGAATGCAAGAGATTAAGCAGCAGCTTGAAGACCTTTCATTTGCGGCGTTGTATCCCAAGCGCTTTGCAGAACTCGACCACCTCGTCTCCTCGCGTACTCCCGAGCGCGATGTGTATTTGGAAAACGCCATCTCTGAGGTGCGTGGACGACTGGCGGAAGTTCACATCATCGGAGATGTCACTGGTCGCGGAAAGCACTTGTGGAGCATCTACGAAAAGATGGTGCAGAAAGACAAAGACTTTGATGAAATCTTTGACCTTGTGGCGCTTCGCATCATTGTTGACAGCGTGCGCGACTGTTACGGCGCACTTGGTTGTATTCATGGCAAGTGGCGCCCGGTGGTGGGCCGCTTTAAGGACTACATCGCAATGCCAAAGTTCAACTTGTATCAGTCATTGCACACAACGGTGATTGGTCCTGGTGGCAAGCCCCTTGAAGTGCAGATTCGTACTCGTGATATGCACGAGCGGGCCGAGTGGGGAGTAGCTGCACACTTTGCGTATAAGCAGGGAACAAATAGCGGTGACTCCGATTGGCTGAATCGCATTATCGATTGGCAGTCAGATATCACTGATCCAAACGAGTTCATGGCTGGTCTGAAGAGCGACCTTGAGCAAGAAGAGATTTTCGTTTTTACTCCGAAGGGGCGCGTTATCACGTTGCCGCTGAACTCAACACCAGTTGATTTTGCTTATGCCGTGCACACCGAGGTGGGGCACGCATGCGTGGGTGCGCGTGTCAACGGCCGTCTGGTGTCACTTGACTCGCAACTCGGATCTGGCGATACCTGCGAAATCTTTACATCGAAAGTTGACGACGCTGGACCTTCTCGGGATTGGCTCGGTTTTGTGCAGTCGCCTCGTGCGCGAAACAAGATAAAGAACTGGTTCACGCGTGAACGTCGCGAAGACATGGTGGAATCGGGACGCGAAGAACTCACTGCCGAGTTGCGCCGAGAGGGTCTCCCTGTTCAGAGAATTTGGACAAGTGATGCGTTCTTGCAAGAACTAGAGGCACTCAATATCTCAGACCTCGACACATTGTTTGCTGCAATCGGCGAGCACCACGTTTCAGCGAGGGGTTTTGTCCAACGTATTGGTCGCGCCGTGCGTCGTGAAGATAGTGACGAACAGCTGGCCATGCCGATGCGCGTCGATCGTCTGCAGACCGATCGTCGTAGTGCTACGGGCATTCATGTTGAAGGTTTAGAAGATGTGCTGGTGCGATTGTCTCGTTGCTGCACACCGGTTCCTGGCGATGACATTCTTGGCTTTGTTACAAAGGGTCGTGGTGTCAGTGTGCATCGTGCCGACTGTGCAAACGCCGTCACCTTGGTGGTGGATGAACCAACTCGCATGATCGACGTTGAATGGTCGCGCGCCATGCCAGGCACCATGTTTACTGCCGGCGTTGAAGTGGTGGCACTCGATCGCAGCCGGTTGCTGCGCGATGTGTCGAATGCACTCTCGGAACAGCACGTCAACATCGTGGCGTGCAGTACCCATACGGGCTCGGACCGTGTGGCCAAGATGCGCTTCGAGTTTGAACTTGCCGACCCCAACCATTTGGACTCGGTTTTACGGGTGATTAAGTCCATTGATTCGGTCTACGACGCATATCGCATCGTGCCAGGCGGTAACCCCGACTAGCCTTTCCCGTCGTGCCGTCATTTCAAACCAGTCCGGGGACCCGCGACATCCTTCCGCCTCATGCGGGTCGCTGGCGCCAGTTCACGACGGTCTTTGCCGACACTGTGGAGTCGGCCGGATATCAGTGCGTCATTCCACCCATGTTTGAAGAACTGGGTGTCTTTCTGCGCCTGGGAGACGCCACCGATGTGGTCACCAAAGAGATGTACGACTTTGAGGACAAAGGTGGTCGCCATATTGCACTACGGCCCGAGCACACCGCTGGCCTGTGTCGCGCCTTTGCCCAGCATCGCCCGAACACACCGTGGAAGGTGTGGTACTCGGGTTCAAACTTTCGATATGAAAAGGCTCAAGCTGGTCGTTATCGACAGTTTGATCAAGTTGGCATCGAGGTTCTCGGCGCTGGGGATCCACTGTTGGATGTTGAAGTCATCGCTCTCGGATGGCAGTTCTTCCAAGCCCTGGGGCTTCGTGACATCACGCTCATGATCAACTCGTTGGGCGATCCAGCAGACCGAGCGCGTTACATCGAAGCGCTTCGTGAGTACTTGATGAGTCATTCAGGCGAATTGTCTGATGAAGCCAGAACAACCTTGGAACGCAACCCATTGCGGGTTCTCGATTCAAAGCGCGATCAAGATGCACCTGTTATTGCTGCGGCTCCAAATATCACCGAGTTCATCAGCAACGATGCACGGGACCACTTTGCTGCCGTGGTGAAAGGTCTCGACACATTGGGCATCCCATATGTGCTCACACCCGGACTGGTGCGCGGTCTTGACTACTACCAACGAACGGTGTTCGAATTTGTGTCAACGTCATTAGATAGCGCGCAAACAGCTGTTGGTGGCGGTGGTCGTTACGACGGGCTTGTTGAAGATTTGGGTGGTCCGGCTACCGCCGGTGTTGGATTCGCGTTGGGGGTTGACCGCACCTTGCTGGCCTGTGACGCCGAGAATGTGTTTGCGGTTCCATCACCAGTTATCGATGCCTTCTTCATCGACGTCGTCGACGGATTGTCGGCATTGCGACTCTGTGAACAAATGCGCGCAGCTGGTTTCACCGCAGATCGCGCCTTTGATGGCCGAAGCATGAAATCGCAAATGAAGGCGGCCGATCGGTGTGGTGCAACGTATGCCGTCATCATCGGAGAAGACGAAGCAGCCGCTAGCACCTGTACGGTTCGCCATCTCGCAACATCGGAACAACATGTTGTTCCGCAAGCAGAACTTATTCAGTACCTCTCTCGCACACTTGGAGAGCGCCACCCCCGAAGGACATCACCATGAAATCCACCGCCATGAGAACCCATATGTGTGGAGAGCTGAACAAGGCGAACATCGGAGCAACCGTGTCGGTGTGCGGTTGGGTGGGCCGACGTCGTGAACATGGTGAGAAATTGGCCTTTGTTGATTTGCGAGACCATTCAGGCATAGTTCAGTGCGTTGTCGACAACGACGTTGATGTCCGTAGCGAATATGTTGTGCGCATTACGGGTGTTGTTCGTGCTCGTCCCGACGGCACCGTGAATGAAACGTTGTCCACCGGTGACGTCGAAATTGGGGAGTGCGTGGTGGAAGTATTGAACTCTGCTGAGCCACCGCCTTTTCCAGTGGACCAGCGAGCAGACGACGTCGACGAAGGCGTACGACTGAAGTATCGCTACATCGATATTCGTCGAGAGCGAATGCAGCGCAACTTGCGAGTTCGTGCTCGAGTCAACAGTGCAATTCGCCGAGCAATGGAAGAAAACGGCTTTCTCGAAGTCGAGACGCCATTGTTGATGCCGTCCACGCCTGAAGGTGCACGCGAGTTTTTGGTCCCCTCACGCAAAGACCATGGTTCATTCTTTGCGTTGCCGCAGTCGCCGCAGTTGTGGAAACAGTTGTTGATGGTGTCGGGCGTGGATCGTTACTACCAGATCGCAAAGTGTTTGCGCGACGAGGATCTTCGTGCAGATCGTCAATATGAGTTCATGCAGTTAGACGCAGAGATGTCTTTCGTGTCACAAGACGATGTTCTTGAGTTCATTGGTCGTGCTGTCACGGCGGCCGCCGAAGCGGTCACTGGAGAAAAGCCTCCAACAATTGAACGCATCACATGGCGAGACGCTATGGAGCGATTCGGTGTTGACAAGCCTGACTTACGTTTTGGTTTGGAATTGGTGGAATTGACATCGTTGTTCTCGTCCACTGAGTTCAAGGCCTTTAGTGGTGCAGAGAGCATCAAGGGGCTTCGAGTGGCTGCACAGGAGTATCCCGAAGCTGCGGCTTACGGTCGAAACAAACTGGACGCGCTCACCGAACGGGCAAAAAAGATTGGTGCAAAAGGACTGGTGTGGATGAAAGTCCAAGCAGACGGTGCAGTGGAGTCGCCTGTCGCTAAGTTTTTGTCAGATGCTGAGCGTTCCGCGTTGGTATCAGCCATGGGGGCAACAGAAGGCGATTTGTTGTTGCTTGTCGCAGACGAGTGGATGACAACGTGTGAAGTTCTTGGCCAATTGCGCAACGACATTGGTCGGCCACCGGTGCATCAAGGGCCCTATCGCTATGTGTGGGTCACAGAATTCCCATTGTTTGTGGGTGCCGACCCTGTCACGGGACGTCCGCGTCCGGGGCACCATCCATTCTGTCATCCGCATCCTGAGGACATTTCGTTGTTCGATTCAGATCCTCTCAAGGTTCGCGCTTTGGCATACGACTTAGTGCTGAATGGGTGGGAGTTGGGTTCGGGCTCAATTCGAATTCATGAACCAGCTCTTCAGCGTCGCGTCTTCAACATTTTGGGAATCTCAGACGATGAAGCAGATAAACGTTTTGGTTTCTTTTTGCAGCCGTTCCGTTATGGCGCGCCTCCGCATGGTGGATTTGCATTCGGCATCGACCGTCTCACAGCAATTCTCGCTGGCGAAGAGAACATTCGCGAAGTCATCGCATTCCCCAAAACTCAAAGTGGCGCCGACCCCATGACAAATGCACCGACTCCGGTTGAAGCAGCGCATCTTGCAGATCTTGGTTTGCGCTTGCTCCCACCTCCTGCCACGTCAAACTAAAAAGTGGAATCCCCAGACCTGTTCTCTGAGTCTTTGGAGAATGCCATTGCAGCTCGTGCACCACTAGCTGCTCGCTTGCGACCGCAAACTTTGGACGACGTCGTCGGACAAGATCATCTGGTCGGGCCACACGCACCTCTTCGTCGCTTGATTGACGCCGATCGAGTGTCGTCAGTTCTGCTGTGGGGTCCGCCGGGAACGGGGAAGACGACAATCGCCGAATTAATTGCTACTTCTACACAGCGACGCTTCGAACGATTGTCTGCTGTGACAGCAGGCGTAAAAGACGTTCGGGAAGTGATTGATTCCGCCAAGAGGGCATTGACATTCGAGGGTCGTGGCACCGTGGTGTTTATCGATGAGATTCATCGGTTCACAACAACGCAACAAGATGCGCTACTTCACGCAGTAGAGAGTGGAGTCGTGTCGTTGATTGGTGCAACAACTGAGAATCCTGCTTTTTCTGTTAATCCTGCTCTTCGATCACGGTCATCTGTTTTTGAATTGCGGCCCGTCGATGAAGAAGCGATTCGCCAGGTTTTAGTGAAGGCAACAAAAGAAATGGCACGTCAGGCAAGTGATGACGCCATC
>JBIIJW010000041.1:0-9409 GCA_044233525.1 Ilumatobacteraceae bacterium
GTCGAGGAAGCGTTCTCCTGTGGGAACTAACGGAGCAAACGTTCGCACAAGATCTTCACGAAGGACCGTTTGAACATAGAAGTCTGCGTCTTGACACATGTCGTAAAGGCCGTCGCATGGGATGGTGTCGCCAGCAAGAGCGGCAACAACTCCGTCGTGTGTAAAACGGAAACCAACAGTGGGTGCAACTGGTCTGTGGTCTGTTGCGTGAACTGTCACATTGACATCGCCAATTGAAAATGATTCGCCTGCTTCTACTTCGCGAACATCAACGGCCATACCGCCAGCTGCGCGAAGATCGTCGTGATGGGCGAGACGGTATCCCTCGTCTTGAGACAACATCGCGAGAAGCCCGTCCACCATTTTCTTCGTGCCGACAGGGCCGTAGATGGGAAGTGGAGTAGCTGCAGGTGATGCAATCCAGCGTGTCGTGATGACGTCGTTGAGGTCGCAGATGTGGTCACTGTGTAGATGGGTGAGAACAATTGCAGAGATAAGTGGAGGTGGACACATTGCGCCTACGAGTCGCATAATCACGCCTCGGCCGGTGTCGACCACGATGTTTTGTCCACCCGCCTGAACAAGTGTTGAGGGCCCGGCGCATGTTGCGCTAGGGAGTGGGCTTCCGGTTCCGAGCAGGGTGATTTTCATGACAGCAACCTAATCCGACTGTGTTGAATCGTGCGCGAACACGATTCATTTTCTCTATCGGCCGCGCGGCTTGAAGAGTTCGCGAACCAGTGGTTCAAAGTGCGACAGCGGTGCACTCTTGTAATCGGAGTCAAATGCGGGTGAGTCGTACTTTGCGCAGAACTCTTCGGTGTACTCGAAGTATTCATGTCCGCGGAACTGTTCACGTGCGTTCTTGTCGAGGCCGATGTAATCCCAGAAGTAGTAGCCCTGGAAAATTCCGTGGTTCTTCACCATCCACCAGTTCTTCTCAGAAACGAATGGCTTCACGATTCCTGCAGCAATCTCTGGATGGTTAAACGGCGCGAGGTTGTCGCCAATGTCATGCACGAGTGCGCACACGATGTACTCAGCATCGCGGCCGTCTGCTTCGGCACGAGTTGCAGTTTGCAAACAGTGTTCGAGGCGATTCACGGGGAAGCCACCATGATCGTCTTCGAGATAGCGGAGCTGCTCGAGAATGCGGTCTGCCACCATTGCTTGTGTGTCTTGCAGACACACCATGATGTTTTGCCATTCTTCTTTAGTGGATTCTTCGAATGACTTGAATGTGGCGCGTTGCATAGTGACCCCCTAGTTATCGCTAGGGCAGAACTTACTACCGACGAAAGAGTTTGTCAGCGGCGGGTTCGTAGAACTGCCACGGTGGCACCAATGGGCATGTTTTGGAAGACCCATTTGGCGTCGGTGACCCGCATACGGACACACCCATGTGAAGAGGGGGCGAGTCCAAGCGGCGTGTAGAACGGAACTTCGCCGCTTTTCGTGACCCGATACGGAATGCCGTGGAACCCAATGTTCCCGCCTTCATTGCCCACGGTGAAGCGCGTCATAAAGCGCATCCGTTCCTTCGGGTTTGGTGTGTAGAAGGTTTCTGCAGATTTGGAGAACACTTTGAAAACGCCTACCGGTGTTTCATCGTCGAGTCCCGTTGAGACGGGAAGCGTGGCAATGAGGCGTCGGTTCTTGTTGAAGAAATATGCGCGTTGTTCGTCTAGAACGACTCGAGCGAAAGCAATCACCACACGTCGACGCTGTGGCGGAGACACCGGTGGAAGCGATGTTGTTGTCACGACAGGTTCCACCACTGTGGTGGTTGTGGTGGCTGGTGTTGTGTCGTCGGTCGCGAAAGCGGTACCGGTAGAGACAGCCACAGTAGTCAGCAGAGTTGCCGTGAGGAGGGGGAGACGAACCTTCATTGCTGTGGTCAGGCTAATTGCGATTGTCGGTCAAAGGGTGGCAAGGCGCCACAGTGCTTATTCGGCAGCGATGTCCAATGCTTCAGCAAGTGTGTTCCATGACAGAACTGCACACTTAATGCGTACAGGAAACTTCACCACGCCTTGCAATGCTTCAAGATCGCCAAGTGGTGCGGATGTGTCTGGCTCTGGACCATCTTCATCAATAGACATCATGTGCTTGAAACGTGAGATCAATGCACGCACATCTGCGATGGGCTTGCCCTTCACTGCTGCACTCATCATTGATGCAGAACTTTGACTGATAGAGCAACCTTGACCACCAATCTTGATATCGGTGATGATGCCATCGGTGACATCGAGGAACACTTCAATCTCGTCACCACACAATGGGTTGTGTCCCTCTGCGCGCACTGCTGGCGGTTCAAGCGATCCGCGATTACGTGGGCTCTTGTAGTGGTCGAGAATGATTTCTCGATAGAGGTCTTCAAGTCCGGGCATGGTGGGTCTCCGTGGGGTTCGTCTCTCAGGCTAGAGGGTGAAGAAGTCGCCCGTTTCGGTTAATGCATCACAGAGTGCATCGACTTCGCTGGTGGTGTTGTACAGGTAGAAGCTGGCTCGGGCCGTGGCGTTTGCGCCCAGTAAGCGCATGAGTGGCTTGGCACAGTGATGGCCGGCCCGAACGCACACATTGTTTTGGTCGAGAACCTGACTGATGTCGTGTGGGTGAACATCGCGGAACGCAAAGCTAATGGTGGCTCCGCGCACCTCTACATTGCGACTTCCGTGGATGACAATGTCGTCCCCAAAACGTTCGGTGAGAGTGTCGAGTGCGTAGCGAGTGATATCGATCTCGTGTTGGCGAATGTTGTTCATGCCAAGCGCAGAAAGGTAATCAACTGCTGCAGCAAGACCGACTGCCTCAATGATGGGTTGTGTGCCGGCTTCGAATTTTGCAGGCAGTTCGGCGCACGTAAAGCCATCGAGTTTGACATCGGAAATCATGTTGCCGCCACCGAGGAACGGCGGCATGGCATCGAGTAATTCTTCGCGACCCCACAACATTCCAATGCCAGTTGGCCCCACCATTTTGTGGCTGCTAAATGCGAGGAAGTCTGCGTTCAGATCTTGAACGTCGGTGACCATGTGAGGAACAGATTGGCACCCGTCAACAATTGCAATTGCGCCGTGGCGATGCGCCGCGGCAACGAGTTCTTTTGTGGGGTTGATGGTTCCCAACACATTTGACATTGCGGTGAATGAGAACGCTTTTGCGCCCGCCAGCAGAGTGTCGATGTTGGTGAGATCGAGGAGACCATCGTGCGTGAGTGGAACCCAGCGAATTGTGAAACCCTTTTCAGCAGCCAACATTTGCCACGGAACAATATTTGCGTGATGCTCCATGTGGGTGAGAACGATTGCGTCCCCTTCGCGAAGATTTGCAGCCCCCCACGATCGAACGATGAGGTTCAGCGATTCGGTGGCGTTCTTCGTGAAGATGACTTCAGATGCACTTCGCGCGTTAATAAACGCAGCAACTTTTGCTCGAGCGCCTTCATACAAATCTGTTGCGTGGGCTGCTAACTGATATGCGCTTCGGTTTGTTGGGCCGTATGCATGTTCCATGAAATTCGACATGGCGGCGATAACGCTGAATGGCTTTTGTGAAGAATTGGCAGAGTCGAGATACACCAATGGCTTTCCATTGATGGTTTCGGCCAAGACAGGGAAGTCTTTGCGAATCTGCGCAACATCGAAGGACATGATTAGGCCTTGTACGCCTCGTAGCCGTTCTTCTCAAGTTCAGCGGCGAGCTCCATGCCGCCAGATTTCACGATGCGGCCGTCAATCATGATGTGCACCACATCTGGCTGCAGCTCATCCAACAAGCGCTGGTAGTGAGTAATGAGCAAGATTCCCAAGTTGGGTCGATCGGCGCGAACTTCGCGAATGCCTTTTGCCACGATACGCAATGCGTCAATGTCGAGACCAGAGTCTGTTTCATCGAGGACGGCAAACTCAGGTTCAAGCAATGCCATCTGCATGATTTCATTGCGCTTCTTTTCGCCGCCAGAAAAACCTTCGTTGAGGTAACGGTCGACGAATGAAGAATCCATGCCGAGTCGCTTCATCCAGTCCATTGCAGATAAGCGCAGTTCCAACACTGACAAATCAATTCCCTTACGAGCAGAGAGAGCCTGACGAAGGAATTGAATAACGGAGACGCCAGCAATTTCTTGTGGGTACTGGAAGGCAAGAAACATTCCGGCTTTTGCACGAATGTCGGTGGTCCAGTCGGTGATGTTCTCGCCCTTCAAGAACATGTCGCCCTCGGTGACTTCATACTCAGGCGAAGCGAGGAGAGTGCTAGCCAAGGTGGACTTGCCACAGCCGTTTGGCCCCATGATGGCGTGAATCTCGCCGGCGTTCACCGTGAGGTTGAGGCCCTTCAAGATGTCGTCGGTGGTGTCAACATCGTCTGACACGGGGCGGGCATGGAGATTGGAGATGCGGAAAAGTTCGCTCACATGCTCAGTCTAAAAGGGGTCTAGGGAATTACCACTATCTGCGTAGTGGAAACTAGGCACTTGCCAGGGCACGCCATAACGAGGGATACGTGGGGTATTCCAGGTTGTTGTCCAAGTAGCCGGCTTCATGCAGCAAGCGGTGGTACTCAGGCAGATGGCGGAAGGGGACACCAGCATCAACATGGTGGGCCATGTGAAAGCCGATGTTGTACGGAACCATCATGAAGCGAGCAAAGCGACTTTGGTGAACAGAGTGAGTGGTGTAGCGACGGTCGTCGTCTTCACGAAGGCCGCCGTGCTCTGCAATTGATCGCAAACGGTTAATGACGCGCCACACCGTGAGATAGGGCGCCACCCAAAAGACGAGGTACATCCACCAGTAACCGGTGACGGCAAATGCGGCGATGATGACGACTTGTACGCCCAGCATCTTGAACAATGTGCGGCGAACGCGTGCATCGGGAGAGCGAAGACCGTGCATTTGGTTGCGGAGAAGTTTGTATCCAGTTTGACCCGTTACATCACGAATCAATTTGCGGCGCAAACTTGCACGAGTGACGGGGTAGTTGGCGTATAGCGGAATGTCTGGTTCGCGGTCGCCAAACTCACGCTTGTGGTGTGCCATATGGACACGTCGATACGCCTGCGTACTTGTGAGAGTGGGATACCCAAGCAGCCAATTACCAACAAAGTCATTGGTTTCTTTGTGGGTAAAGAGTAAACGATGCGCAGCTTCGTGCATCAACGACAAAAACTGTGCGTGTGCGCGACCCATCAACAAAAACGTGAGAACCCACATGGCGACGTGATTGATGCGTGCTGCTGCAACCAGCAACAAAATGTTTTGTCCGTAGAGCCAGAACACACTGAATGCGTTTTTGTATGAAGGAATCTTGCGAAGCCGCACACGATCTTCTGATGACAAGCGACCATCAATGGCAACGTGTGAAGTTGGTGACGCAACAGGGAGAGTGGTGGGCGCCATGCCTCCCAAGAATGGTGACTTACCAGCCACGCTTCACCCACTCGTCTAAGTGTGGACGCTCAACCGAGATCGTGGTGTCAACGCCATGGCCAGGCAATACAACGGTGTTGCCAGGAAACGTAAACAGACGAGAATCAATCGACTGAATGATGGTGTCGAAGCTTCCGCCAGGAAAGTGTGTGGCGCCAGGGCCGCCGGGAAACAACGTGTCGCCAGTGAACAACAGGGGAGCATTCTGCACCTTGAAGGAGATGGAGCCTGGTGTGTGGCCCGGGTTGTGAATGACATCGAGTCGTAGACGTCCCACTTCAATGACGTCTTCGTCGTTGATGAACACGTCGTAGCCAACGTCTTTCAACATGCCCGCATCATCTGGTGCAACAGCAACTTTGTACCCTGCTTCGCGCATAGCGGGCACCGCTTGGATGTGGTCGTGATGACCATGTGTCTCAAGTACTCGGCGAACTCCGAGTGCTTGGCATAAATCAAGAAGACGTTCGTGTTCATTAGCGGCATCAATTAGGACAGCATCGCCGGTGTGCTTGCAGCGAATCACAAACACATTGTTTGCGTACGGTCCGACAACAACGCGATGGACATCGAGGTTGTGATCGAAATAGTGCAAGGTGCCAAGGGAAGTGGCCATGTCTTTAGCCTGACACAATTTCGAAGCCAAATGACATGGCGACGGGAATTTGTGACGCATCAAATGTGACGAATTGCGTTCTTCCGGGCAATCGTGCCGCAGCGCACAGATGAAGCGCAGTGGAGAAACCGACTGGTTGTTGTTGGCACAACGCAGTGGCGTTATCAAGAAGTGATTGATCGACTGGAACGACATGGAGGAAATCCCACGTGTGGCGAATCATGTCTTCGAGATGTCTCACGAGAACTGGTTCGTCGGTGAGACGTGATGCCGCAGAGACTGCTTCGCCCAATGCGTGTGCAGAACTGGCCCAAGTGGTGTCTGAGTTCAAGGCATCGAGAACCACTGAACGAGAGGCGTTGTCGATGTGCAGCGACAACAATGCACTGGAATCGAGAAAGACACTCACGAGCGGACCTGATTCAAGGCGCGATCGACGCGGGCACCAGTGTTGAGAAGGAGTGGGTCGCCGGGCACCCAGTCACCGCGTCGACGCGGGGCCACCACGGAGCCTCTCGCCACCAGGTCGGCCAACGACACGCCATCGGTGTCACCTGAGAGTGGCCCCAGTTGCGCCACGGGCTGGCCGTCAATGGTGACCACGACGCGTTCGCCTTGTTGGGCGCGGCGCAAGAAGGTGGACAGGGTGGCGCGCAGCTCTCTCATTCCAATCTGGGCCATTGGGTCAGCCTAGCGAGAATGTGTACACAGGCGTACACATAACGATTCTTGGGTGGCGGCCGAACTGGTTCAGAATGAAGACATGAATTTTGCATTTAGTGAAGAACAAGAAGAACTCCGCAAGATGGTGCGCTCGTTCCTTGAGAACAAGTCATCAGAAGAAGCGGTCCGCGAGCAGATGGAAACCGTCAACGGTTTCGATGCAGGCGTGTGGTCACAGATGGCCAACGAAATCAACCCACAGGGACTTGCCATTCCAGAAGAGTTCGGTGGCCAAGGCGCGAGCTTTATTGAGCTCGGTGTTGTGCTTGAAGAAATGGGTCGCGCACTGTACTGCGGACCTTTCTTCTCCAGCGTTGTACTCGCAGCAAACGCATTGCTCCTCTCGGGCGATGACGCAGCAAAGAAGGCATACCTCCCAGGCATCGCAAGCGGCGAAACAATCGCAACTCTTGCAACCACCGAGCCATCAGGTCGTTGGGACGAAGCAGGCATCACCATCGAAGCCAAGGGTTCCGGATCCGACTTCACCATCAGCGGAACAAAGAGCTTCGTGCTCGACGGTCACACCGCAAACCTCATCATCGTTGCTGCTCGCACCGCAAAGGGTGTCAGCTTGTTCGCAGTTGACGGCAATGCATCGGGTCTCACCCGCACCGCATTGTCCACCATGGACCAGACACGTAAGCAAGCAAAGCTTGAGTTCAACAACACTCCAGCAAAGCTCATCGGCACCGAAGGCAAGGGCGGCGACGTTCTTGGTCAGGTCATGGATCTTGCAGCAGTTGCACTTGCAGCCGAGCAGGTTGGTGGCGCACAGAAGGTTCTCGAAATGGCAGTGCAGTACGCAAAGGACCGCATCCAGTTCGGACGCCCCATTGGTTCATTCCAGGCCATCAAGCACAAGTGTGCAGACATGTTGTTGGAAGTTGAATCAGCAAAGTCAGCTGCTTACTACGGCATGTGGTGTGCAGCAGAAATGAACGAAGAGCTTCCATCAGTTGCATCGCTTGCAAAGGCATATTGCTCCGAGGCTTACTTCCACGCAGCCGCTGAAAACATTCAGATCCACGGCGGTATTGGTTTCACCTGGGAACACCCAGCACACCTCTACTTCAAGCGTGCAAAGTCAAGCGAACTCATCTTTGGTGACCCCACCTACCACCGCGAGCTTCTTGCTCAGCGCATCGGTATCTGATTTCACCATTCAGAGAATTCAGAAAGAGCCCGGGCTTCGTGCCCGGGCTCTTTTGTTTGTGTTCTACTCTTCGCATATGCCACGCACTGTTGTTTCTCAAATCTCCGACCCGCACATTCCGGGTCCAGGTGACGAACTGTTTGCATCATCTGACCCTGTCGGCAATCTCACCGCTGCACTTCGTCATGCCGCGCAACGCAGCACCGCAGTGGTGATTACTGGCGACTGTGTCGCGCGTGCCGGAACAGAAAACGAATATCGCGGATTCTCACAAGTGATGGACAGTGTTGATGTTGATGTGTTGTTGTGCGCTGGTAATCACGACGAATCTCAGCGAATGCAAACCACCTACTCACTGCCCGGCAACAACGGTCGACTTGATTATGTGACGGCATTTCCAGAGGGGCAACTCATCGTCATGGATTCTTCTCGCCTTGGTCGTGAAGATGGCGTCCTTGATGATGATCAATTGACGTGGCTGAACAATGCACTTGCGGGCGGCGTTCCGTCGCTGATTGCCATGCATCACCCGTGTTTCGCCATCGGTGGTCCGGCATTGAGTTCAGTGCGACTTGACGATGCATCAATTGAAGGGCTCGCAGATGTGGTGAGTCAACACAATGTTCTTGCAGTGGTGAGTGGGCATGCACACATGACCATCTCTGCACCGTTTGCCGGAACCACTGCATATATCTGCCCGTCGGTGGCGTACGAATTTGCATTCCGAGGACGCGACCTCATCTATCGGCCTGGATTACCTCAATACATGGAATATTCGTGGGGCACTGATGGGTCGAATTTTCTGGCCAAGGTTGTGACAGTTGCCGATGATCCGGCATGGCTGGTGATGGAGAGCTTTTAGCCAACTCTCGTAGGCTGAACACATGTCCGCAATCACCCTTGTCTTTTTGATTCTCTCCATTATCTGCGTGTTCGTGATTGCTGCTGTGGTGATTGGTCGTGAAGCTCGACGACTAGATGCGGTGGCTCCGCGCGTGGTGTACGAAATTGAAGTCGCTGTTGATTTTGTTGCGAACGCGCTACCACCAGAGACACAGGCGAGACTCACGCTTGTCGAACTACGGGAGTTGCTCATTGGGCACATGAACTGGTTGGCAGAGAAGAATCTCGTGCCAATAGATGTCATCGATCGGCGTCAAGATATTGATTCACCGCTTGTTGTTGATGAAACGCATTTGGCCGCGCATCTTCTCAACGAAGCTGCGAAGCGTGGTGTAGAAGTTCTGGACGATGTTGATGTCATCCACGTGGTCGATGCGCATAATGCCTATTTTGCTGCCATTGGCGCTGTGGGCCCACAGGCGGAATCGCTTTAGATCATCATGTTGAACTGAGTCACCACTCGGTGCGCTAGTTCTGCGTCTCCGCTAATGGAGATTCCTGTTGCAAGTTCGTCCGCGCTGGCGCGACCCATGGCCAACTGTGCAAATGTGTCGCTGTCCATGCTGATGTCACACAATG
>JBIIJW010000208.1:0-3164 GCA_044233525.1 Ilumatobacteraceae bacterium
CTCGTTCAGTGTCTTCCACCATGACGACTGCATCGCATCCGTCTGGGATTGGCGCACCCGTCATAATGCGAATTGCAGTTCCTTCAGTGAGTGCAACTGCAGAGACTGCACCAGCCGCCACATCACCAATGACACGAAGTTCAACAGGAACTGTTTGAACATCAACAGATCGAACCGCGTATCCATCAACAGCGGTGTTGGCAAAAGGTGGCACGGGTTCCGTCGCAACAACATCTGCAGCCAGGACACAACCACGGGCTTCGCGAACTGGAAGAGCAACAACAGGCCCGCGCGCGCACTGCGCCAGGACTATTTCTCGCACCTCTTCCAACGGAGTCATGCGCTCAACCTACTGTTCGGCGATAGACCTAGAGACATGCCGAATTATCTCGCCCCCTCATCGTCTGGCCACACCGTGGCCTGGGACGGCTGGAATGGAGAGCCGGCCAGCAGTGTGGCCTTGCGTTGGGAGAACGAGGGGTGGACGGCCGAGATCTCACTGCATGCCGATGACGCGCTTGCCATTGTTCGTTTGTCGGCCCAATGGATTGTGCAACAGATGCTGCTGTTTCGCGACATGGACGAACCAGATCTTTGGTTAGCAACAGATGGTCACGGCCGATGGGGCGAAATGAACGGCGCACACCGCACCGAGCTTGACGGCTGCGTGGACATCGACTTTGTCAACACACCATTCACCAACTCCATCATCACGCACCGTTTGCCGTTACACGTTGGTCATTCTGCAGACCTTCATGTCATCACCATTGATGTTGAAACATTGAATGTAGAAAGTGTTCCACAGCGATACACACGCCACGATGAACATGCATGGGAGTACACATCGCTATTGACTGGACAACAACATGCCGCTCGTGTTGATGAGTTTGGTTTTGTACTGGACGAACACAATGCGTTTCGTCGCATTACAACTGACGCGCACTAATCCATTCGCGCAATCGTGCTTCGGCTTGCGGATTTTTCATTGCAGCATCTAGTACTGCTTCCAGCCAACCTGCAGGTGTTCCTGTATCCCAACGTTGCGTTGTGGTGAGATGGCCCAAGAGTTCTCCACGTAATCCTTGAGCAAGCAATGCATCGGTGAGTTGATATTCACCATTTGCATGTGGTTGAAGTTGATCAATGTCGTCAAAGATGTCTGGCGTCAACACGTAACGCCCAAGAATGATGAGATCGCTCGGGGCATCTTCCATCTTCGGCTTTTCAACCACGCCGATAATTCCAAACGGACCATCCGCAGGAGACTCTGGCGTCACCGTGACAACTCCATACGCACTCACTTGATCCATCGGCACGCGCTTTAACTCGATGGCACTCTTCCCTGTTGACTCGCATGAATCAATCAGAAGTCGCAACAAACTTGCATCGCCACGCAACTCGTCTGGCAACAACACGGCAAACGGCTCGTTGCCAACAACGTCGCGCGCACACCCCACCGCATGACCCAGACCTTGTGGGTTGTCTTGGTAGGTGATGCTGACGCGTACATCGGTTCCGATTCGTTGCAGGCGATCCGCCACGTCGGAACGACCCTGGTCACGCAACTTCGCCACCACCTCTGGTTGTGGCGTGACGTATGTTTCAAGGCCGGTCTTCACCCGACTAGACACCAACACAATGTGGTCGCACCCCGCTCCGATGGCCTCGTCGATAATCAGCTGCAACGCCGGCACATCAAAAATGGGCAGCAATTCTTTCGGCACAGACTTCGTGACGGGGTAGAACCGCGTGCCGAGTCCGGCGGCAGGAATAACGGCGGTGCGAGCTCTCATGGATTTCCACGCTAGCCAGATACCATTTGGCACTCGTAGGACCAGAGTGCCAAACCCCGGAGTCACCCCATGCCGACATACGTATACAAGTTCGTGGAAACCGGTGAAACCATTGAGGTGCAACAGGATTTCTCGGAAGACACCCTCACCGAAGCCAAGCACCCCGTCGACGGAACCATGCGCCCCGTGAAAAAGGTGTTCCTCCCCGTTGGCATCACTTTCAAGGGCGGCGGCTTCTACAAGACCGACAGCGGCAAGTCTGGTTCCAGTACCGCATCATCGACATCGAGTAGCGATTCGACATCAACATCAACGTCGAGTGAGACATCAACCAGTTCAACGACAAGTTCAACGTCGTCAGCCGACTAACTAGTCACTGCGGCACACATGGCACTCAAAAGGAGTGACCATGGCCCCAACACCACGTTCAACAAAGCAATTCTTGTCCACTGCTGCGCGACAATGGCGAGAACTTGTTCATCGCGCAATTTCTGCACTTGAACAACAGCGGCGAGTGCAGATAGTGGTGGCGCTGTCAGTGAGTGTGATTTGCGCGTCTGTCCTTGCTGAATCGGTGACTGCAGCGCGTGCTGAGCGCGAAAAGTGGTTGAGCGATGTGTCTGTAATCGTTCTCTCAACCGACGTTGTCGCCAACACACTTCTCACAAAGGCGAATACAAAAATCACCACAATGCCGCTTGCTCTGATACCCACCGACGCCTTACATGCACTTCCGCCAGACACGCGCACACGACTGACCCTGAGTGCCAATACTCCCCTCTCTTCTTCTCTTGTGATCCCATCGTCGGAATCCATTGCCATTCCTTCCAAATGGCGAGTAATTGCCTTGCCTCATGACACCCCAACTCCACGTCTCACTCCTGGTGATCGCGTTGATGTCATCATCGGTAACACCGTCAGCACGCAGGACAGCATCGTGATCTCGCTAAAGCCACTGACTCTTGCACTTCCTGCTCAGGTCATCCCTGCTGTGACGGCAGGGACGCGAGTGGGGGATGTCTTCATCGCTGCTCAAAAATAACGACGGCATCCGCATGACAACACGACCCCATGAAGGGATAGTGTCAGGAGAACCGCAGACCAAGGGGGCTTGTCATGGCATACGGCGCAGATCAACCACTCGACACACCACCAGTCACCGACTGGGTGAACGACTGGGACTGGCTAGACGATGGTTGGGGCGAGAACGCCATCGACATCTGGAACTCTGTTCGTGAACAGTGCCCTATTGGCAGCACCGAACGGTACGGGCGTGCGTTTATGCCGGTGACCATGGAAGCAGTTCGTCACATTGCAAACGACACCGACAACTTCTCCTCCATTTGGGTGAACGTTGCGCGACCAGATGCA
>JBIIJW010000087.1:0-6199 GCA_044233525.1 Ilumatobacteraceae bacterium
CCGTTGCCGGAATTGAGAACGAGATGCGTGAGTACTGTCGCAGTCTCATCAAGAAGCTCGACGGCCAAGACGCCACCGACGCTGCGCTGAATTACACACAGCACATTCCGGTGCACGGCATCTGCATTCTCACTGGCCTTCCCGAAGAAGATGCAGATTTGTTCCGCGATTGGATTTACAAGAACTTCCAGTTGGCACCAAAGGACAATCGGATTCGTCTGCAGGTGTTGACAGAAATGTCGCAGTACATCGATGGATTACTGAAAGACCGTTTGAAGAATCCAAAAGATGACTTGCTCACCATGATCGCGAATGCCGAGATTGACGGCAAGGAAGTTCCGTGGGATATCAAGATCGGCTACATCCGCTTGCAGATTGTGGCGGGCATCGACACCACATGGAGCGCTATTGGCTCTGGCATCTGGCACTTCGCGCAACACAACGACGAAGTGAAGCGTCTCATCGCTGTTGATAACGACGACATGTTGTGGCAAACCGCTAACGAAGAAGTATTGCGCTACTACGCACCAGTCACCATGGCGCGCAAAGTCATCAACGACACCGAAGTGTCTGGTTGCCCCATGCACACCGGCGACCAAACACTGGTCACCTTCCCCGCAGCAAACCACGACCCTGCTGCATTCGAAGACGCGCACATCTTCAAACTCGACCGTGAGAACAATCGCCACGTTGCATTTGGTTTAGGCATTCACCGCTGTGCTGGTTCAAACCTTGCACGACTTGAGATGTTGGTGGCATTCCAGGAATGGCTTCGTGCTTTCCCGAACTACAGCCTCGACCCCAACAAGAAAACAACGTGGGCAAACGGACAGGTTCGCGGTCCGCGTCAAATTCCAGTTCTGCTGAATCGCTAATTCAACAATTACACAGACGGAATAATGCGGGGCGTCCAGGGACGCGCTTCGTCCCAGTAATGACCCACCACTGTGCCGTCGCGCAATTTGGCGAGGAAGTCTTGTGGCCCGTCGAAGTCGGGCATTTCAATAAATGCACTTCCTAACGCCAAGGGCACGTGTGCATCGCTTCCTGCACCAATTGCAAGATTGCGCTCAGTAGCGAACGCAACTGCGCGCGCATTCAACGACTTCAACGATGTCTTTGAGTTGTGCCCTTCAACGGCATCAACAAGGCCAGCTGCAGCAATGTCGTTCAGCGAGGCCTCCGTGAGGTTTTTGCGCATGGGATCAAACGGGTGCGGCACATAAACAATGCCGCCTTGTGCGCGAATTTGTTCACACGTTGCTGCAGCACTTGCGCCGTACGAGATTTTTTCTGTGAGAAACAACCCGATGACTTCGCCGGTGTGCGTGCGCACTTCTTCACCCACAATCACACGGCAGACGTCTTGTAGAACTGTCTGTAACCGCACTGCACCTTCAATGGCGTTGTGGTCGGTGATGCACAACACATCGATGCCACTCTCTACAACGCTGTCGTAGATTTCGTCCAACGTGGTGGTGGAGTCACCCGAAAACATGGTGTGGCTGTGCATGTCCACGCGCACCTTTCCTGGTGCACACGGTGTTGCCAAGTGTGAATGGCGTTCAATTGCTGCAGCAGATGCAACAGCCACGCAGTTATGCCCCACTCATGGTGACGCCAGAGATCACCAGCGACACACCGGCTGCGCGCATAGGCAACCAGTCGACATCTGAGCCAATCGCCTCAATATCCAACAACATGCGCTGCAATGTTGACGCGATGGTGAATTCGCGAATTGGTTCGGCAGTTTTACCATTGCGAATGACAAGCCCACTTGCACCAGTAGAGAAGTCTCCAGACACCGGGTTCACACCGCTGTGCAAACCCTGCACGCTGTCGATGAGAACTCCTTCTTCAATTCCAGCGATGAGTTCTTCTTGAGTTTTGGTGCCAGGCGTGAGCTGCAATGCCACACAACCACCAGCGTTGCCCGTGCTGCGTGTTTTCATGCGGCGTGCGCTGTATGCGTCGTGCACAAACATTTTCAACACACCGTTCTCAATGAGAACATTGCGTCGAGCGGCCAAACCATCACCATCGGTTTCACGTGCGTAATACACACGGGAATCGGTGGGGTCGTCGACCAAGGTAATGAGTGGTGAGGCCACTTGTTCACCAATGCGATCGGCAAAAATACTGCGGCCCTTCGACACGCTTTCACCGTTCAATGTTCCACCAATGATGGACAAGAACTGCGATGTCACCATGGGATCCAACACAACAGTGGTGACCTTGCTGGCAGGCTTCACTGCGCCCAGCAAACGTGTGGCGCGTACAGCGGCTTTCTTGGCTGCTGCCGGAAGATCGAACTGCGCCGGATTGTCGCCCAATGCAAACGCCCACCCTGTTTGTGTTTCGCCATTGTCGTCCACCAACACACTGACCGTGGCATAACAACTGTTGGATCGGCTGCTGCTACGAATACCGAGCGTTGTGGCCGATGCTTCTTCGGTGCTGCCATCTGAGTAGTTGGCGTCGTCGATACGCAGGCGAGGGTCTTCAGCCAGTACGAGACGCTCTAGTTCTTTGGCAATCTCAATCTTTTTCTCGGTGGGAAATGCTGCGAGTTCGTCGTCCCACAGTTTTTGTTCCACCACAGGTACACCGTCTGGTTCTGCGAGACCTGCAAATTCGTCAACGCTTCCGTACTCAGCGTTCTCACGGGCTTCGGCTAACACTTCACGCCATGATGCTTCGTCGAAGGTTCCAGCTGATGACGAACCGGTTCGTCCTTCAACAATCACTGTGACACTGACACCTTGGCTTTGCGCTGACACAAAGTGTTCTACTTCGCCATTGCGTACGCGCACGTCTGTTTCGGTGGAACGCGAGAGATGAGCCGCAATCTGTTCGCCCGGCTTTGCTTCGGCAATGATGGCATCTGCAATTGCTTGCAAATCATCAACAGAGTTTCGACTCATGATGCGGTGCCACCAATGGTCATTGACTTCACGCGCAATGTTGGCTGTCCGTCGCCCACTGGCACACCTTGGCCGTCTTTGCCGCATGTGCCGGGGTTACCCATTGCGAAGTCGTTACCCAACAAGTCAATGTCGGCCAACACTTGTGGACCGTTGCCAATGAGGTTTCCTTCACGCAATGGCTCGGTGATCTCGCCGTTCTCAATGAGGTACGCCTCGGTCATGCCGAACACAAAGTCTCCCGTTGCGGTATTGACACTGCCGCCACCAAGCTTTGCGACATACACACCCTTTTCGGTGGCACGAATGATGTCGTCTGGTTCTTCGGTGCCGTTCATGACGAATGTGTTGGTCATACGCACCATGGGAAGATGCTCGTAACTCTGACGACGTCCGTTACCGCTTGGTGTACGACCTTCTTGACGCGCGCGAATGTGATCCCACATGTAGTCGGTGAGAATTCCATTTTCAATGAGAACGTTGCGTTGCGACTTGTGGCCTTCATCGTCGATACCAATGGCACCCCACTCGCGCGACATGGTGCCGTCGTCTACCAATGTGACCAATGGAGACGCAACAAGTTCACCCATTCGATTCGCATACACCGATGCCCCACGCGACACAAGGTCTGCTTCCAAACCATGACCACACGCTTCGTGGAACAACACACCGCCCGAACCGCACTTGATGACTACGGGCATGGCCCCACTTGGTGCGGGACGAGCCTTCAACTTGGTAACGGCTTGACGAGCGGCGCGTTGTGCAAGCTCTTCAATGCTCTCGTCGTCGAATAATTCAAAACCAACGGTGTAGCCAAGCGAATCGAAACCGGTTTGCATGCCAGTGTCCCCGTTTGCAACAACGGTGATGCGGAAGTTGGTTCGCACTTGTTCGTCTGTTGCGAAAACACCATCACTGTTTGCAATAAGAATGCGGCGTTGGCTGTCGCCGTAACTTGCTGAGACTTGCACGATGCTGTTGTCAATGCCTCGTGCAACATCGTCTGCCATTTTCAGCAATTCCACCTTGCGTACTTTCGGAACGCTGGTGGGAAGAATGCGAATGTCGTTGACCTTTTGGCGTGTGACGGGTTGCAATGACACGGTGTGTGTTCCGCCGCCGCCAGTTGATGCGGCCGCAGCTGCTGCTTCGGCTGCTGCTAATAAACCTTTTTCACTTAAGTCCGACGTGTAGGCAAACCCCGTGGTGTCGCCGTTGATGACTCGAATGCCTGCGCCCGAGCTTCGTGCGTTCGACACTGCTTCTACTTTGCCGTCGTCGAGGCCGGCGCCCATTGCCCGCTTGTCTTCAATGAAGACCTCGGAAAAACCGGCCCCGGTGGAGCGTCCTTTTGCAAGCACTCGCTGCAGGACGGAGGTATCAATGTCATGGGAAAGATCTACAAGACTCACACTCACAGCCTACTGAGGGACTATGCCAGGGTCTCTGCGCGTCCTAGTCTTGAGGGCGCATGTCTGACGCTCTTGCCGCCACCACCCTCCCCGAGGAGCGCGAACACCAGACCAGGTGGTGGAAAGAACTGCTGATTATGGGCGTGTTCTACGCCATCTATACGGCGACGCGAAATAGATTTGGTTCGTTCTCGGTGGGTGACACCGATATTCCACTGCATGCGTTCAATAACGCTGTGAAGATCATCCGCCTTGAACGTGCGATGGGTCTGTATCACGAGGAGTCCATTCAAGACTGGTTCCTCCCCTACGACTGGTTCATCATGGCGATGAATACGTTCTACGGAACTGCACACTTTGCAGTCACGATCGCCGTGTTCTTCATTTTGATGAAGCGACGCAAAGACGTCTTCCCATTATTCCGAAATGCATTGGCCGCGATGACCGCCCTCGCGATTATTGGATTTGCTCTATTCCCCCTGATGCCGCCACGTTTGCTGGACGAACCCTGCCCACCCGTTGGTTTTGGTGCGGCCTGTATTGAACACGAGTTGCGTAACTACAACGGTGCAGAAAGCTTCGGATACGTGGACACGCTAAAGGCTTACGGCGGCCCGTGGGATTTCAGCTCTGGCGGAATGGCAAAGGCGTCTAATCAATATGCCGCCATGCCGTCATTGCATATCGGGTGGTCGTCGTGGGTGGCATTTGGATTGTGGCCATTGCTTCGTCGCAAGTGGTTGCGCGCTGCAGCGTTGTTGTATCCAGCGGTCACGTTGTTCTGCATTGTGGTGACCGGTAATCACTTCTGGCTTGATGGTGTGGGTGGACTCATCGTGTTGGGTCTTGGTTTTGTAATCGGGCAACAGATGCACTCGTGGAATCAACGTCGACTTGATGACAAGTTTGAGAAATTGAAGAGCGGGCATCCGTCTGCTGGTTCGATGCCGGCATAACGCATTGCGCGTATGACGGCATGCCGCCTTAGAAACTGTGGTAGCCGCCGTCGATGGTGATCACATCGCCCGTGTGATACGCGCTTGCATCGCACGCCAAGTACACCGCTAATGCACTGAAGTCATCAGGAAGTCCCCACCGGCGCATCGGGACGCGCGGCAACACGTTTGCAACAAACTTGTCCCACCCAAGTGCAGGTGCCGTCATCTCGCTTTCAATCCATCCGGGAAGAATGGCGTTGCTGCGAATGCCGTGACGTGCGTGTTCCACCGCGATCGCGCGCATCATGGAAATGAGTCCTGCTTTCGATGCGCCGTAGTGCTGACCACGTTGTTGGCCGAAGTATGCAGAACCAGATGTGGTGAACACCACCGACCCGCCTTCGCCGCGCGACACCATGTGTTGCACTGCGGTTTGTGCGGTGTAGAACGCGCCGTCGAGATTCACACGCATCACGCGATGCCATTCGTCGTCGGACATTGTCACGAAACTCTCTGCTTTGCCGCCGACACCTGCGTTGACGAAGCAGGCGTCGACCCGACCGAACGCCTCGACGGTGGCTGCAAACGATTCTTTGACTTGTTGCTGGTCGCCCACGTCACAGATGAGGTCAAGCACGGTGGCGCCCATGGCTTCTAGTTCGGCTTTGGCGGCGGCGTTCTTCGTGGCCGAGGTTCCCCAAATGGATAGCGTGGCGCCCTTGCTGGCGAGCCCACGAGCCATTCCGAGGCCGATTCCGCCGTTTCCTCCGGTGACGACAGCCACCTTTCCCGATAGGTCAAATAGGTCCTTCATACGCCTTTCACCGTAGCCTTATATCTATATGGCGCTTCTCGATGGCATTCATGAACCAGCGGATCTTCGTCCGCTGTCGGTGCCTCAGTTGGACGCCCTAGCCGAGGAGAT
>JBIIJW010000042.1:0-9209 GCA_044233525.1 Ilumatobacteraceae bacterium
CTGCACCAAAGAAAGACACATTCACTTGTGCTGCGCGACTTGAGGGGTTGAACACCACCAATTGTTCTGTTACTTGCGCACCCGTTCGACCCGAAGTGAACCACCACTCGCCTAACGCTGTTGGAGCACCAACGGTTGTGGAATACCCCAATCGACCTCCACCCAGGTAGTGCTGCATTCGTGACGCAACTATTTGGCCTGTCGTTGCAACCACTTCAACAGCGATTTTTGATTCGTTTGTCGCGCCAACGTCTGACATCGAGATGCTCTTGACAGTCTTTGCTGGGAGAACAATTCCCTGCAAAGCCGATGGAGTTCGCCGACCAGCTTCTGTTGTATACGACATGTTCACGACAGCCGTTTCGGGATATGGATTAATCAAAGCAATTCGCTGCGTTGACCCTTCAGACGTAAAGCCATCTGCGAAAAACCACGTGTCGGATGTTTGGGATACACACTGCGACGTCACATCACCGGCGGCGTAAATGAGTTCTTGCTCAACAGTTCCAACTGCGCCAATAATCTCAACAACCGGAACAATGACCCCGACGGTTTGCCCACGCAACACATCGACGTCTAATTGCGACCGACCTGGAACAACCACTGTCTTTGCTTCAGCGATGTTTCCGCTTAAAAAGGTTATTGATGCCGTGAGTTCAACGTCTCCCGGGTTTGACACCACAACGTTTGCCGCATCCAGTCCATCGCCGGCAGCAGCCCCAGGACAGAACCACGACGTACTAATTCTTGAGCCGCTGACCGCTTGCGGAAACCCACTCAAAGACACCAATCCACCCGATGCACCCGCAGACTTTTTGCCCCCTTGGCGATCAATAGCAACAACTGCCACAAGAACACCGGCAACAAGAAGTGTGGCGAGAATGCGTCGGAGAATGTTCATGATTTCTCCGATTCAACAAACGCAAGCACAGGCTCATTAAGTGAGCCGCTAATTGGCGTCGCTTCTCTTCGTTTTGTGAAACGACGGCGCGAGGTTGCAAGAAAGAACATGCCCATCCACACCACAACCTGCAGTATCACTAATGCGGTGTGAATACGAGACGGAGTAAAAGACAAACGTGCGCTGCCAGCACTCTTTACGTCGTATGCATTTGTTAACCCGAATGCAGGCCGAACTGGAACTTCACTTCCATTAACAGTGACCTTCCACCGCGATGTGTAAGGAACAGAGAGATGCAGAGTTCCCGGTTGTGCATCAAACTCTGACGCTTGGTGCGGATACTCAACAAAAGGAAGCGACGTTGCACCAGAAATATCGGAGGCAATCATGGACGTTGCCCCTGCAGAAGAACTGCTCGCTGCACCGACTTCTGTGAACATTGACCTCGTCGGCACCCATGCTGTGTTTTCAAAAACAATGAGGTCTGGCGAGGTAAATCGACGACGCAAGTCCAATTGGCGCGAGAGCGCTTCAACAAGTCCGTTCGGAACAGCAATTGGTTGCTCGCGCGTGGACTGCCCGCCATCGACAATGGGAACAACGATGAATCGAACCGCCAGTGGTGCAAGTAGTCGACCTGCGCGCGCCGTTTGGCCTCGAACGATTCCATACATTGCTGCAACAGCATTATCTCGAGCGCGCGTCGGTGGTGTTTCCCATAGTTCCACCACACCTGCACTTCGCCCATTAACGACCGAGTACGCAATCCCCCACCCGAAATTCAATGGCGCACCCGGTAACACGCGAGCATCACCGATGAACATCGTGCGATAGTTGCCAGAAGCATCACCGTCGGGTAACTGCACCAGCAATTGCGGCAACGCAATCTCTGGCTGGTTCCACGAACCATCAATTGCGTTGAGTGACGATGGAAGTAATCCAACGGCAAATGCAATGCCCACCAATGCGCCCAATGGTTGACGCCAACTGAAACGTCCTCGTCCAAGATCTATTGCCAATGATGCACCCATCGCTCCGGCGCACAGTGAAATACCAAGGGCAACCGGAATGAGCAACACAGACGCATCTGGCGCATGAGCCGGCAACAGGGATGCATCATCCAAAATGGCGATCAACAGCCCAAGTGCAACAAGAGCCGCACCTCGAAGGACCCATGCTGCTCGGGCTCCACGCACCAACAACAATGCACCAACAACAGCCGAATACAAAGCAATCGACAACGATGAGCCGAAGAAACCGCCGATATCAAATGTGGCCAATCCCCATAATCCGATATCGCGACCACCGTCGACGGGCGCACCAGTGAGCGCTTCCCACCAACCACTTCGAATGTACGAACCAGACCACGGCAAGTTCATCGCTATTGCAACAATGACGGCGGCAAGAGAAATACCAATCCAGCGAATAGCCCAACGCCACGACACGCCTTGCGTAAAGGACACAAATGCCACGACAACACCAACGAATGGAACCAGCAAAACCGTGGCCGGCTCAAAAGCAATGGCGATAGCAGTAACTAAAGACAAACCTGCAAACCACCTGCGCCAGGTTGATGGTGCGACGACGACGAAAACTTCTTTCTGCAACGTCGAGTTGATGTCTGCGTGCCCAACGGTCATTCGCAATAAGTGCACAATCCACGGCATCAATGCATACAGCAGCAACGCACTCCACTGACCTGAAGCAATGGCTGCATACGGAAGCGGAACGGCTGCATACGCAACAACTGATGAGATCTTCCCTCCGCGGGTTCCCATCACGGACGCAAAGCGCCACATGCCTAACCAGCCCACTAGCGGAAGAAACACGATGGACAAAGTGTGTGCCAAGCCAGATTGCCCAAATGCAAACGCAGTCGTGACTGCAGAAATAGCTAGACCCGTTGGCGCAGCAGAGATTTGTCCGAACCCAGCACTCCACCAACCAGACAGATAGCCAGACCACACATCTCGAGCAGAGGAAGAAAACGGCACCATCTGACCAACCGAGGCAGATCCATTTTGCAGGATTGAACGAGATCCAATGATGAGCAGGAGAAGAAGGATGCTCCATGCAATGTAGGCACCTCGTGGCGTCGGCTCGCGAACCTCTGTTGTTGATTGCGCTTGGGCTAAACCTGTTCGACGAGCGCGACGTCTGAAATACGCAGTGGTGTGCGACGAACCAAGAATTTGCAATGCGCGAATCTCATCGCCGTCAACTGATCTAATCTTTGACATTGCCTCACGTCGGTCATTGACCTCCCTCATGGAGATGGGCAATGTCAAAACTGCGCGCCCCTCAACAAGCGCACGACGCGCACGACCTGTGACAACAAGAAGGACGCAGCGTGCCAACGTAAACAACAGCATCTGCGCCACGAGGAAAATCAATTGCCCGCGCGAGGACAGCGACGCCACCGTGCGCACTCGTGCAAACTCCGCATCGACATCAACAAGCTCTTGTTGCTCCTCCGTGAGACGCGTAGCCATTGCCTCGCGGTGTCGGGCCACAGCAGACGGAACAATGACCACTCGAGCACTCGTCGCGTGAACGCGCCAACAGAAATCGAGATCAACCCCCGACGAATCAATCGTCGCGTTGAAACCACCAACCAGTTTGAACAAATCGGCGCGCACTAAGAGACAAGAACTCGACAGAACAAACACGTCTTGCACCGAGTCGTGTTGCTCTTGGTCGAGTTCCCCATCATCGGCATACGGCAACTCAACTCCGAAACGGTCGACGGCGCTGCCAACCGACTGAATCATTCGCGGATTGTCCCAATGAACCAACTTCGGCCCAACTACTCCTGCATTTGATCGATACAGCTCTTCCACCAAGTTCGAAATTGCCGTTGGCGCGAGAACGACGTCGTCGTGAAGGAAACAAAAAAAGCCGCTGTCGCCTTGCACAAGATCAAGAACGGCATTGCATGCACCCGCATAACCAGGATTGCCGCCCAGAAACCTGACCACGGCTTGAGGAAGAGCGGACTGAATGGTGTCCAAGACATCACGTGCGCCCGGGTTCTCGCTGGTGCCAGAGACCAGAACCAGCGACTGCAACGAGGGGTAGTCCTGGTCGGCAATCCCCTTCAAAGACTCCGCCAACCAATCGCCCGGTTCATGGACAACCATGACAGCAACCACGGGGGGCTGGAAGGAAGGAGAAGCTGGCTCGGTCACGCCCCTGCGAGGCTAGTGGCAGCCCTTGAACCCTCGAGGGCAGTTGCCATAGCCCTTGTGACACACGACTTTCTACTATCGCTTGCAAAAGTAAGCACCCATGTCTACGCTTGTACGCATGGCATCATTTCCACGTCTCACCCTCCCCTCCATTTCTCTTCCGAAAATCGCACTTCCAGGAATGGACAAGCTCCCAAAGATTGACCTGCCAAAGGTCTCTCTTCCCCACATTCACTCCATCGACCTCACCAATGTTGATCTTTCTCGTTTGGCCCCCGCGGCAGTTCTGGAAAACCCAGTGGTGAAGCAGGCCACCGAAGTTGGGTACACCGCTGTTGGCTTTGCTGTCCTTGGATTTCAGAAAGTGCAAGTTCGTCGTCGCGAGCTCACCGAGTCCGTGAAGGCTCGTTTCAACACGGCACAGTAAGAACCACTCGTTCTTGACGAGAGAACCTGCTCTCTCGTAATCCGTACAACTAGCCTGACTCTCTGTGTCGGACGCCAACGAATCAACAACGACGTCGAAGGCGCCCCTTCCCGAAGGCACCATTCCTGTTGCCATCGGTTTGTTCATAGCGGGCATCACGGCCTACGCCTTTTTCAAGGTTGGCCAGTTAGCCCTTGGCAAAGAAGACTTCAAACCAATCGTTGCGCTGTGGTTCACCACATTTGCACTGGTGCCCGGATTTCTGCTCCCCGTTGAACAAGAACTCGGTCGTGCACTTGCACACCGGCGCGCACTGAATCACGGCAGTCGTCCTGTTGTGCGAAAGATGCTTCCCCTCGCTGGCGGATTGTCCTCCGTCTTGGTGATTGCCACGCTTGTTTCATCTCCATGGTTAACGAACAATCTGTTTGAGGGGAATTGGGTTGTTACTGCCTCGTTGATCTTGACGGTGTTGGCATTTGCTCCAATGCATCTTGCGCGTGGCATTGCATCTGGCTCTGGACGTTTCACTGCATATGGACTGATCTTGGGAATAGATGGCGCCACGCGAATCATCGCGTGTGTGGTGCTGTGGCAATTGAACGTCACAGCAATTGGTGCATACGCCCTCGCCGTTGCCCTCTCGCCCTTTGTTGCAGTCCTAGCGGTAACAGCGCGCGGCGATTTAAAAACACAAGAGGGTCCGCCCGCTGAGTTTTCTGAACTCACACCCAACTTGTCCTGGCTGCTCCTTGGCTCTGTCATGGCTGCCGCACTCGTTAATGCAGGCCCACTTGGAGTTGATGTTCTCGCCCATTCTGGCGACGCCGAGAAAGTCACGGCATTTGGAAACGGTGTGTTGCTAGCACGCATTCCACTGTTCTTGTTTCAAGCCGTACAAGCATCTCTTCTTCCACGACTCGCCCGACTAGCAGCAAAAGGCGACCTCACCGAATTCGTGCAAGGTCTTGCATTGTTGTTGAAGATTGTTGTGGGTGTGGCAGTACTGGGAACTGTTGGGTCTTACGTTCTCGGCCCATGGGCGCTGGAGATTATGTACGAAGGTGGACTCGACAGACGAACACTGACATTGCTCGCACTCGCAAGTGGGCTGTACATGTTGTGTGTTGCTATTGCGCAAGCAGTCATTGCATTGCGTGGTCATCGATGGGTGGCCATTGGTTGGCTCAGCGCTGTGGTGGTGTTCCTGACCCTGACAGCGTTTTCCAGCAACGACCTGTACTTGCGTGTTGAAATCGGGCTTGTAGGCGCCTCGATCACAGCTTTAATCATCTTTGGGCTTGCATTGAAGTCACAAATTGCCGCCGGAGTGATTCCTGAGGCCGAATCAATGTTGGATGGCGTGCTGGACACGCCGTTTGAGTAATCGCTACTTCAAGCGAGCAGATTCAATCTTCAAATCGTTCTGCACCATCATGCTGACCAGTGATGGGAAATTGACTTCGGGAACCCAACCAAGCTTCTCGCGCGCCTTTGTTGGATCACCGATTAACAGGTCAACTTCTGCAGGACGGAAGAAGCGTGGGTCTTGTCGCACGTAGTTGCGCCAATCATCGAGTCCAACTTCTTGGAACGCGAGAGTGAGGAACTCTTCAATGGAGTGAGTCTCACCGGTGGCAACGACGTAGTCGTCTGGTTCGTCTTGTTGCAACATCAACCACATGGCTCGCACATAGTCGCCTGCATAACCCCAGTCGCGCTTGGCATCAAGATTGCCCATGACTAATTCTTTTTCAACACCCAACTTGATTCGGGCAGCAGTATTGGAAATTTTTCGCGTGACAAACTCGAGGCCACGACGAGGACCTTCGTGATTGAACAAAATTCCAGAGCAGGCATAGATGCCGTAACTCTCGCGGTAGTTCACCGTGATGTCGTGACCAAACACTTTTGCACAGCCATATGGTGAACGAGGGTGGAATGGGGTTAACTCGGTTTGTGGAACTTCACGAACTTTTCCGAACATCTCAGATGATGAGGCCTGGTAGAAGCGAATGGGATTGTTGTCTGTGCCACCAACCATGCGAATTGCTTCCAACATACGAAGCACACCAAGCCCTGTGATGTTGGACGTCAACTCTGCTTGACCGAAAGAAATAGCAACGAATGAGATAGCGCCAAGGTTGTACACCTCATCGGGCTTCACGTACTCAAGTGCCGACACGAGGCTGGTGAGATCGGCGAGGTCTCCTGGCACCAACTCCACGTATGGGAATTCATCACGAATCTGAAGAGCCTTGGGGTTGTTTTGGCCCTTCAGCATTCCGAATACCTCATATCCCTTTGAGTGAAGGAATTCGGCAAGGTGCTGGCCATCTTGGCCTGTTATTCCGGTGATAAACGCGCGGGGCATCAGAGACCTCATTGATCGGAGATGGGACTGCATGACGGTATCACCCTCGGCACATGAACAACATGAATCCACCGCATCGTTACCCCTACGCTGAAGCCATGATTCTGGTGTTATCGGGGGGTGTGGGTGCGGCGCGCTATTTGGCCGGACTCATGCAGGTGGTAAACCCCTCAAACATTGTGACCATTGTCAACACTGGCGACGACACGCAGTTACATGGCCTTTCTATCTCCCCTGACATCGACACCATCACCTACACCGTTGCAGGAGCTATCGACCCCACACGTGGCTGGGGATTGCGCAACGAAACCTGGCAGGCAATGGAAGCGTTGGAGAAGTTTGAAGCTGTGCGCCCTCAGAATTCGCTTGCTGCTCCCCGATGGTTCAACCTTGGCGACAATGATCTTGCAACCCACTTCTATCGAACCGCTCGCCTGAACGAAGGCGCAACGCTGCGAGATGTCACTGATGAAATTCGACGCGCCTTCAACGTGAACATCTCCATTGTCCCGATGACAAATGATCGAGTTCGCACGTTGGTGCATCTCTCTAACAGCACTGTTTCTTTTCAGGAATACTTCGTGAAGTTGCAACATGCTGTGCCCGTTTCAAGCATCGAATTCGACGGTGCTTCTTCTGCGACATTCATTGATTTTTCTTTGATCGACGCAGCAGACACCATTGTGATTGCGCCATCAAATCCCATCGTGTCAATTGGACCCATTCGAGCACTCACAGGAGTGAACGAGGCCCTCGCGACCCGCCGTGACGACGTTGTTGCAATCTCGCCCATTGTTGCTGGCTCTGCATTAAAAGGGCCTGCAGACAGGATGCTCACCGAACTCGGCCACGAACCATCTGTTGTTGGTATCGCCAAGTTGTACGCACCAATCTGTGGCACCCTTGTCATCGACGAACAAGACGCAGATCTCGCGTCCGCAGTTGAAGCAGAAGGCATGAGATGTGTGGTGACAGACACCATCATGTCGAAACCAGGAGTTGCACAACAGTTGGCACAGCGGTCAATACAGTCAACACCACGACAAGGAGGCATTACATGGCCCGCTTAATGGCATGGAGCGTTGAAGGGATTGGCGAGATACAGCCAGGAATGCAGCTTGGCGATGTTATTGCTGATGCCTGTGCTGGTGAACCAAATGGCCCACTGCGCGACAACGACGTGTTGGTCGTCACGCAAAAGATTGTCTCCAAAGCAGAAAATCGACTCGTTGCAATCGACCCAGATGATCCGCTATCACATAAGAAGTTGGTAGAAGATGAGGCAGTTCGAATTGTTCGTCGTCGAGGCGACCTCATTATCACCGAAACAAAACATGGATTCGTCTGCGCAAATAGCGGAATAGATCTCTCAAACGTTGAACGCGGTTATGCCGCACTTCTTCCACTCGATAGCGATCGATCTGCGCGTCGTATTCGCGACATTCTTCGAGCACGGCTTGGAGTGAACGTTGGAATCATCATTAGCGACACATTCGGTCGTCCGTGGCGCAAAGGTCTCACCGACGTTGCAATTGGAGTTGCGGGAATTGCAGGTGTCGTTGATTTACGCGGCACCGAAGATGCACTGGGTCGCGTTATGCAGGTCACAGAAGTTGCGGTGGCAGATGAACTCGCGTCAGCAGCCGAACTTGTGATGGGTAAATCAACTGGTGTGCCAGTTGCGGTGATTCGCGGGGTTGACCCCTCTTGGTTGCGTGATTCATCAATGGATGAAATTGTCCGCCCACCAAGCGAAGATTTGTTCCGATAACTACGTGTGTTAGCGGAGGGTGGAAAGACCCTCTGACAAGGTGGTGTAGGGCGACCAGCCCAATTGAATGCGCGCGCGAACTGGCGACAAACTGAGTCGAACAAGGTCGTGTGGACGAGCTGTTGCACTACGAGGCACAGGAGACGACACCCCTCCCATCAACGACCACAAGTCCACAATTGATGTTGCAATTCCAGTACCGACATTGACAACGAGCCCACCCGCCCTATCGAACGACCTCACGATGGCATCTACTGAATCATCAATGAACACGAAGTCTCGCGTTTGCTTTCCAGACCCGTGAACAATCGGAGCCTTGCCATGTTCAAGCGCGTCACAGAAAGCTGCAACAACACCATCTGCCGTTCGTTGCCGCGTTCCGTACACGTTGCTCATGGCCAGAACCGTGAACTCGACTCCATGTCGATCGCGATACACCGTGTGCATATCTGCAGCGGCGCGCGCAAGAACTTCTTCGCTCGTGCGCGAATCATTCATGTGACCCTCTTTGATGGGCAGATCGCGTGCTGCGCACTCGCCGTACACCA
>JBIIJW010000043.1:0-9125 GCA_044233525.1 Ilumatobacteraceae bacterium
AGGCATTCGCGCTTGTTGAACTTGGTGTTCTGGTGTCGGGTACAGAAAAGCAGAAGGCCACTCGCCGCCGCCGAATCTCTACCCTTGCAATGACTCCGAATAGTCCGGAAACGAAGAAACTCCTCGCAACACATCAAGGAGCTGGAACTGAGCGATTTGCTGATTTCCTTCGAAACCTGCGTGATCGAGGACTATGTCAGCCCATTGAGCCCATTGATGGAACCGCCCACCTGATCCAATCCATCCTTCTTGGACGCATCTTGGTCGACATTCTTGATGACCCCGTTGCCGAAGCTCAATGGTCACAAACGGCCTCTCAGACGCTGAGGTTTCTCCTTCAGCCTCAGCCAGAATCCACTTAGACGGATTATTAATACATTTATATGTAGAGTACGGGCATGGAACGCCATGCTGGGACGAGTCGCATCCTGCCGTTGCGCGCCCTGCCATGGGTGACTGGGCTGGCACTCGTTCTGTGGTGCGGGTTCTCGCTATTCGGGGCACCACCAGTCGAGGGTTCCACCAGCAGTGTCACGATGTGCGTGACCAAATCAAAGAACATTGTTTCTCTGACGAGCCGCAAGAACTGTCTACGGGGTGAAGTCAAGACAGTTCTCTCCGCATCATCCAAGACAAGCCCCGAATTATGTGTGCATCCAAAAACCAAGTTGATCTCAATCATGTCCGGGACATCGTGTACCTCCGGAAGATCAAGTTCATCTCGCTACGCAAAAAACAACTCTCTCAAAGCGTGCGTATATTCAAAGACTCGCCGAGTTCTCTTACTATCAGGTTCGCGCTGCGCTAAGGGGGCTTATGCACGGTCTATGCCATTGCGAAGAGCTGGACTAACAGCAGTTGACGAAACGTCAACTTCAACAATAGTTTCCACCACAAGTACAGTCCCCCCAACGACAACTATTCCCATAACAGTTACTGCAACGTCATCCTCGAGTACCTCTTCTACAACAAGTTCAACAACCACCTCCTCCACAACAACGTCAACATCAACAACTGTTCCAGCAACGACAACCAGTTCAACAACAACGTCGACATCAACATCAACATCAACATCAACAACAGTCGTTACAACAACAACCACGGTTCCCGTAACGACGACGACAGTGCCACCAGCTGCGATTACAACCTTTTCGGCGACAAGCACCACCATCAATCAAGGTGACTCAACAACCCTCAGCACCACTTTCCAAGGAACGTCTGCGTCAATTAATCAGTCGGTCGGCTCAATTGCCGATGGTGCAAGTGTCACGGTGACGCCTAACTCAACGACGACATACACCTTGACCGTCTCAAATGGAGCAGGACATTCAATCAATCAATTACTGACGGTGTACGTCAATAGGTTGTCCATCACTGTTCAACCGCAAGACATCACTACCGATAACCCATACGGTCAAAATTTCGGTGTCACTGCTAGTGCCAGCGGAGCACTTTCCTATCAGTGGTACAAGGACTCGTCGGCCATCTCAAATGCGAACGGTTCGTCCTATCGAGCCACACAAGACGGCGCATACCACGTGGTCATCACCAGCACTCTGAACGGAGTATCCCGTACCGCGACATCATCTAGTGCCTCGTTCTATATGAACACTGTCTCTATCTCGCTTCAACCTGTCGCAGCTCTAGTTGCCGAAGGAGACACCAACACATTCTCCGTCACAGCTTCTGGTAGTGGCACGTTGAGCTATCAGTGGAGACGTAACGGTGTTGATGTGTCTGATGCAACAACCTCATCGTTCACAAGCGGCACATACGGAAGTCACCTAGTCGTGGTGACCAGCACCCTCAACGGCCATACAACAGCAGTCACCTCTAACTCGGTGCTTCTTGACGTCAACACCGTCACCATCACCCACAGTCCAAGCGATGCATACATGACGCAAGGTGGAACTGCATCTTTGGGCGTCACGGTCAGCTCTCATGGCAGTGCCACGATCTCTTATCAGTGGTACCTAGATGGCAACGAACTCTCTGGCGAAAATGGAATCGGTGTGTATGCCGCTCAAGTCGGCGAATACAAAGTGAAAGTAACCAGTGTTCGTGACGGCACTACGTTCTCTCGGTTCAGTGACGTGGCAACCGTGACAGAAGTACCTCCGCCCTCAATCTCAAGTTTCTCGGCAGCTTCGTCGTCAATTGCAGTCGGCAATTCAACACAACTCACGGCCGTCTTCTCCGGTGGATCCGGGACAATCACACCGGGAAACATTGCCGTGAATAGTGGCGACACCGTCACGGTTTCTCCCTCTGCTTCCACGTCGTACACCTTGACGGTGGTGAATCCCGCTGGCACACAAGGTGGTCGCACCATTCGCATCACTGTTACAACAGGGACATTTACTGCAACGGCTAACAACAGCAGTGTCAGTCGCTATTCATCTGCAAAATCGGTCACTCTGCCGAGCGGAAAAGTCGTTGTGTTTGGAAGTTCCAATTTCACCAACATCACTGATGTTTTTGACCCAGCGACAAACTCATTCACCAGAGTTGGCGACATGAATAGAGGACGTCATCGGTTTGGCCGAGCCCTGCTTTCGAACGGAAAGGTTCTAGCGATAGGCGGAATGTATTTAAGTGGGGGTAACTACATCAGTCTTTCAACAGTTGAAATTTTTGACCCCGTCACGGAAACCTGGAGCTACACGGGTTCTTTGAATGTTGCGCGAGAGAATCCAGTTGTCGTCGTTCTTAATAACGGCAAAGTTTTGGTGGCTGGAGGGATGTGGCGCGCACCCGGCACCTCATATCTCTCCAGTGCAGAGATTTACGATCCCGACACTGGCACCTTCACCTATGTCAACTCAATGCCACAAGCACGTGATAACGCGACTGGTGCATTGATGTCAAATGGCAATGTCCTTGTTGCAGGTGGCTATAGCTCTTCTCCCGGGCACATGAAGTCAGCGATCATCTACAACCCAACGCTCAACACGTGGACTTCAATTTCATCTCAAATGAACTCAATCCACTCTGAAGGTGGCTCCGTCATGCTTCGACTTCAAGATGGTCGCATGTTGATTGCAGGAGGTTGGTCGCCATCACTTGGTGTGTGGACAATAGATATCTATAACCCGTCAACAAACAGTTTTGTCGCAGCCGCAAACCTTCCCCAGTTCTCCCACGGGCGAGGCGGTATCACTGGTCATGTCAGGTCTGATGGTGTTGTTGTGTTCTTTGGCGGCTCAAGTGGTGATGGAGCCATGGCTGATACTGCGGTTCTGTACGACCCGACGTCCAACACGATGGCAACTGAAGGCAACGTCATGCGGTGGTCTCGCTACAACCACACCTCCACCATGTTGAATGACGGCCGAATCTTGATTATTGGTGGCGATTACTACAACAGCACGGCCGCAGACATCTATTCTCCATGAATCGTGGCTAGCGCGATGCATGCGAATGTGATGCTTGTGCTTTATCTTTGCGAGGCAGTAGCAGCGAAACAAGTCCTGCCGCAGCGCTACACACTGCAATGAAGTACCAGCCACGTTGAAATCCATGTAGCCCCTCTGAAGTGGCCTGAATTGTTACCAATAACGCCACACCCACTGCAGAGCCAATCTGTCGCGATGTGTTGTTGATTGCACCGCCAAGTGAGAACAACGTTGCTGGCAATGAGTTAACAGTTGCCGCAGACAGCGTTGGGAATGTGAGACCGATTGAAATTCCCAAGACAAACATCAACGGCAACCACTCTGACCATGGAGTTGGGTTTGCATTAAAGAGATGTGACCCGGCATACACCAACGCGGCAAATAGCAATGGCCCACCGACAAGGAGTGTTCTAAAGCCAATTCGCGAGATGTGTCGTCCGATAGCGAATGACGTCACCGCAACAATCACTGGTGCAAGCGCGGAATACAAGCCGGCCTCAAGAACGCTGTAATCCCACACAATGCGCAAGAACAGAACGTTGTTCAAAATGTTTGCAGCAAACGCAGCGCCAAATAAGAACGTAGCGATATTGGCAACGGAGAATGACCGCACCTTGAACAATGCGGGGGGCATCAGTGGCACAGGGTGTTTCTGTGTTCGACGAACAACGAAGGCACCGAAGAACACTGCTGCAACAAGTAAGTAGATGACGAGAGAATCTGTCCAGGATTGTTCTTCAGCTCGGGAGATTCCCCACACCAACGATGCGACAGAGAGAGTGACGAAGATTGATGCGCCAATGTCAGGGCGTGGTGAATCCGTACGAGGAGTCTCTTTCACGTACTTTGCGGCTAACAACGCTGCAATCAAGCAAATTGGGACGTTGATCCAAAATGCTGAACGCCATCCAAATGCTGAAATGAAGAAGGCTCCAAGGGTTGGTCCAGAGGCAACACCGAGTGCGCCGATAGCTCCATTCCATGCAACTGCTTGACTACGTCGCTCTAGCGGAAAGACTGACAGCAAGAGCCCCAGCGATGCCGGCGTCATGATTGCGCCGCCAATACCCTGCACCGCCCGACCGAAAATCAGAACTCCCATTGTTGATGCAAGTGCGCAGAGCAATGAACCAACAAGAAACAGCATGGTTCCGAATTGAAACAAACGCTTGCGACCAACACGATCGGCCAAACGACCAGACACCACCAATAGCGATCCAAAGAAAATTGAATAAGCGGTGACAACCCACGAAATGGTGCCGCGACTTGCTGTTGGGAAATCTTTAGCGATCTCAGCGAAGGCAACGTTGACAATGGACAAATCCAATGTCGAGATGTAAGCAGCGATAGCCGTGACAACAAAAGTTGGCCATGGACTAGACGTCGAGCTTTCTGTGGTTGGCGATGTTTGAGTCATGATTTCCCCTGTGGTACAGAAAATGTATCATAGAGTCATGGCCTCCTCGCGTTCCAAGAAATCGGACAATTCAACGCCGCGCAGTTACGACATCAACTGCCCCATCGCAAAGTCTCTCGATCTCATGGGTGACCGTTGGGCATTATTGATTCTTCGCGATCTCTTCATCTTTAAAGCGTGTCGATATGTAGAGCTTCGCGAAAATCTCTCGGGCATCTCACCAACACTCTTGTCACAAAGATTGAAAGACCTCATGAACAACGGCCTCATTGAACAATGTGAGAAACCCAAGACAGGTCACCTTGCGTATCGCCTCACGGATCGTGGAAAAGAAACCAAACCGATTCTTGTTGCGCTTGCAAAGTTTGGACTTCCACACATCGACGGACGCGTTCCGGATAAAGCCTGGCAAACATTTACAAAGAACTAGGAATACAAAAACGACCCAGCCGAAGCTGGGTCGTTGTGGCGGAAGAGGTGGGATTTGAACCCACGGTGGCTATTCACCACAACGGTTTTCGAGACCGTCCTATTCGGCCGCTCTAGCACCCTTCCGTCTGTAATTCTAACGGCGCATTAACGCAGACGGCTAAAGAAATCTTGCAACATCGCACCGCATTCTGCTGCAAGAACGCCATGTTCGACAGGAGGGTTGTGATTCACACGCGGATCAGACATCACGTTGTACAAACTTGCAGTGGCTCCACCTTTAAGGTCTGCTGCGCCGTACACCAGCTTGCCGATGCGTGCATTCACCAAAGCACCAGCACACATAATGCATGGCTCAAGCGTGACAACCAAGGTGCAATCATCTAAACGCCAACGACCAAGTGCCTCACTTGCATCGCGTAATGCCAAAACTTCTGCGTGAGCGGTGGGGTCGTTGCTGGCTTCACGCTCGTTATGTCGGCGTGCAATAACTTCACCATTGTGCACAACGACTGCGCCAACCGGAACATCACCAGATGTGCCAGCCACTCGGGCTTCTTCAAGTGCGATACGCATTGCGTCTTCAGAGGTCATGGCGTAAACCTACTGAGTGTGGCGGAAGAGGTGGGATTCGAACCCACGGAAGCTTTCACTTCACACGCTTTCCAAGCGTGCCGATTCGGCCGCTCTCGCACTCTTCCGTGCAGGAACATTGCTATTCCTACGAGTGAGTGAGGCTATCTGAGGAGTACGCTGTAACCCTCAGTGCATACGAGTTTGCTCGTGGGTAGTGAGGTGGCGGTCGGGTCCTGTGCGACGGTCGCCCGTAAACCAGGTCAGGTCCTGACGGAAGCAGCCTCCACACGGGAACTATCGTGCGCCGCAGGTCGCCTGGCCGTCACTTCAGTATCCACGAGCCCCAGAGCTCGTGCAGACCAAAGGAGCACACGTTGAAATCAAGACTCGGCATCGTTGTCGGTTCCATCATCGGAGTCGTGGTGCTCCTCATCATCATGATCGTTGGCTCATACAACGGTCTTGTCGACAGAGAGTCGCGCGTTGATCAAACTGTTGCAGACCTTGAGGTTCAGCTACAACGACGATTCGATCTCATTCCTAACTTGGTTAGTGCAGTCGAAGGTGCATTAGAGCAAGAGCGCGACATCATCAACAGCGTGACCGAAGCTCGCACTCGCTACGCCGGTGCAGGCAACTCTGAAGATCGCCTCAATGCAGCAGCCGATCTTGAAGGTGCACTGTCGCGACTCCTCGTTGTTGTTGAGAACTACCCACAAGTGGCAAGTTTGCAAAATGTTCGAGATTTACAAGTACAACTTGAGGGAACTGAGAATCGCGTGGCGCAAGCTCGTCGTACATACAACGAAGCAGCAACCGACTACAACAGAAACATCCGTCGCTTCCCCAGGGCAATCATTGCTTCACTGTTCGGATTTGAAAAACGCGATCTGTTTGAGGCTGCCACCGGAGCAGATCAAGCTCCAACCGTTGATCTCAATCCAGGCGAATAAAACGTGTCAACGCGAAAACTGGTGCGTCTCACTGCCGCAACAGCGTTTGCTGCGATAGTTCTGCTCACAAGTTGTTCAGCTTCTTCAGTTGCGTTTCCTGATTTCACAGCGCCAGTTGTCGATGTTGCCAATGCTGTCACTGACAGCACAGAGACAGCTTTGTCGTCCGAACTCGAAGAGTTTCGTAAATCCTCCGGACCACAGATTGCTGTTGCTGTCATTGAGACAACAGGCGAAGCATCGATTGAGGATTACTCCATCGACCTCGCTCGTGCGTGGGGTGTTGGCGATGAGCAACGCGACGACGGAGTGCTGATACTTGTCGCATTGAATGACCGAAAGCTTCGTATTGATGTCGGAAGCGGAGTTGAAGGAGACCTCACCGATGTTCAAGCAGGTCGCATTGTTGACGAGGTCATGCTTCCATTGCTTCGCGTGGATGATGTTGATGGCGCGGTGATTCAAGGATCACGTGCAGTGATGTCGGTATGGCGGGGCGAACAATTACCCGCTCCCTCTCTAGACAATTCTCCTGTTGCTTCTCAAAGTAGTGGAGCAGATTTGGCAGGCTTCTTGCTGTTCTTGTTCTTCGTGGGCGGGTCAATCCTGCTTGGAATCATTGGTCAATTTGCTCGCCATACAACGATGACATCAGGTGGTTCTCGGCGCGGATACGGAGGAATCTTTATCCCCGGAGGTTTCGGTGGTGGCGGCTTTGGTGGTGGCGGCGGATTCAGCGGTGGGTTTGGTGGCGGCTTCGGTGGCGGCGGTGCAGGCGGGAGTTGGTAATGCCTAAATGGTGGTTAGAACAAAAAGATGCTGTGGCGCAAGCAATTCACAACGCAGAATCGTCGTCGGGGCATCAAATCGTGGTGCATGTCGGCACACTGGGTCGTCGTCCCAAGAAACGAGCTGATCAACTTGCAAAGAGATGGTCAGATGCATCCTTGGTGTTCTGCGTTGACCCAGGTCATCGCCACTTTGAGATTCGTTGGTCGGCGTCTTTACAACTAGATAGCCAACGCGCTACGGACGCAGTCACAGAACCATTACGAGCGCATAATCTCGCAGATGCAATTACTGCGCTTGCAGCGTTGTTGCCGATACAGGAAGAAGGAACCGAACTTCCAGACATCGTCAACGACGATGATTAACTACTAGCGACCCACCATGGCGCGCTCAGCGCGTTCGACCAAGTCGGTCATGTCCAACTTCTTTGCAATTGCAGACAATTCTTTCGTTGGACCTTTCCACTCCCAGTCATCAACGTTGCCAATCTGCACATCATCGTCAACATCTGTGACAACAGTGGCAATTTTTTTGAACAACAGTGCCATGTCGTGTTGTTCGCGAAGTGTTCCAGCCAACTTTGCTGCCCCTCGTACGGCCACGCCATCCGCTGCCCACACAGTTTCATCTGCAGGAATATTTTCAATATGCAGATACTTCGCCAACACCGTTGATGCGCTCTTTGCACCCCAACCAGGAAGGCCTGGAAAGCCATCGGCAGTGTCACCAACCAAGCCCAACCAATCAGCAATGCTGTGTGGACCAACACCAAATTTTTCAATGACGGCGGCCTCATTGATAATGACATCATTGCGACGGTCGTATTGAACAACTCTGTTGCCTTTCACCATCTGACCCAGGTCTTTGTCTGGCGTCAGCATTTGCACCTGATCAACACGCGCGTCGGCATCTGCTCGAAATGCGGCCGCCGCCAACGCATCGTCTGCCTCATATTTCACCATTGACCACACTGGAACGCCCAAAGCCCGTAGTGCTTCTTGCATCACAGGTAATTGTTCAAGAATTTCAGGTTCCATTCCTTCCGATGTCTTGTAGCCGTCGTACAAGTCATTTCGAAAGCTTTCAATCACATGATCAACGGAGACGGCCACGTGTGTGGCGCCGCCGGCCAAGAGCTGCAATGTCGATGTCACCACCCCACGTGATGCCGATAACGGCGGTGGAGTTCGATGGCGAACTGCTTGGCCGAAGTGCTGGCGATACAGCTCGTAGGTTCCGTCAATGAGGTGAACTATCACGCTCTCAGTGTGGCAGACGCGTTGCCAACCCCTGAAGCCCCCTATATGATTGCGAGCGCAACTAAATAGTTGCGCACTCAACGATTGGAACCCCCATGCCTGCCGTTACCGCCGACACCCTCACACTTCCGCGACTCCCGGTCGTAGCCCCAGACGCCATCAACCGAACCGTTCGCGCCATCTCCACTGCTCCACAAGGCTTTGAAGGCGAAGGATTCCCCGTGCGTCGCGCATTTGCTGGAATTTCAAAGGCCGCCCTCGACCCATTCATCATGATGGACCAAATGGGTGAAGTGAACTACGGCCC
>JBIIJW010000044.1:0-8975 GCA_044233525.1 Ilumatobacteraceae bacterium
ACGGAGATTTCAGACTTGACAATCTGTTATTCGCAACAGACGCAGGCGGGGTTCCGTGTGCGGTGGTGGATTGGCAAACTCCTGGACACGGAAATGGAATGTCCGATCTTGCATATTTCATTGGTGCTGGCCTATTGCCAGACGATCGTCGCTTGTATGAGTGGGAATTGGTTGACCAATACATCGCTGGCATTGAGTCATACGGCCACGATGTCGACCACGATTGGGTGAAATGGCACTATCGACGCGAAGCCATATCTGGAGTCATCATGGCTGTGATTGCTTCGCAGATAGTTGGGCGCACCGACCGTGGCGACAAGATGTTTGAAGTAATGGCTACTCGACACATTCTCCAAGGACTAGAGAACGGCGCTTTGTCTCTTCTATAGACCGCGAGTCTCCACAAAATGTTTAGCGAGCGAGTCAAGTGCAGCAATGTTGCCATCTCGCAAAGATTGCTTGTTGGCATCGTCAATGTCGAGTAAATCAATCGCGGCATTCCAGTCGGAAGGGCAATCAGTAAGAAGGACTCGAAGTGCTTGGTGAAGAGCGCCAACAGGATTGTTGTCGTACTCGCTCAGGAGAGCCTCTACATCGCGCTTTGAGAGCTTTCTCATGACGACAAGGCTAGGTGGCTCCAACTCCGCCCGCTGGAACGAGACCTACGGTAGCCATGCCAAGCGAGGATGCCAACCTCGGGTCTGCAGTCAGTTGTTCGCCTTGCTACGGTTCGTGTGTGTGCGGGGGCACATGTCATAAGGGGGGACTAATGACCACATGGAATTACGGAGTGATGTGGGCTGGGATTGCACGACAAGACCCACAACGAGTAGCTCAAATCTTTGGTGATGTTTCTTATACCTGGGGTGAGTTTCATCAGCGCGCCAATGCTCTGGCCTCTGACATGCAGGCGGCAGGTGTTTCGCATCATGGCAAGGTTGCTCATTATCTCTATAACTGCCCTGAGTACCTCGAAACAACATTTGGGTCGTGGCTGGCCGGCATGGTTCCGGTGAACACCAATTATCGATACGGACCCGAAGAAATTCTGTATCTGTTCGATAACTCTGATGCAGAAGCAGTTGTTTTTCACGCCAGCTTCGTTGACTTGTTGAATTCAGTACGTGATCGTTTGCCGCTAGTGAAGCGTTGGTACATGGTTCCAGATGAATCACAGAACAGCACTCCAGAGTGGGCTGTGAATTACAACGACGTTGTGTCGCGTTCTGTGCCAGACGTTGTTCCTGCAAAACCTCTCAGCGGTGACGACATGCTGTTTTTGTATACGGGCGGCACAACTGGCATGCCGAAAGGTGTGATGTGGCGACAGGAAGATCTTCTTGCCGTCCTTGGTCGTGGTGGCAACGCCATCTTGCAAGTACCGCCGGCAGAGAGTGTTGAAGAAATCATCTCGCGAGTACAGCCCGGTCAACGAAGTCAAGTCGCGTTGGTGGCGTGTCCGTTAATGCACGGAACAGGTCAATTCTCTGCGTTCATCAACATGGCGTTGGGCGGATGCGTTGTCACGATGCCGAATCGCAATTTCGATCCAGCCAAATTGTGGGAAGAAGTTGAGAAGCACAAGGTGAACAGCATTGTGATTGTGGGTCAAGCATTCGCTGGCCCCATGCTTGAGTCGCTTGATGCAAATCCAGGTCGATGGGATCTGGGCAGTGTGATTCAAATGGGATCTTCTGGTGTGATGTGGAGCCAAGAGAATAAAGATGGTCTGTTAAACCACATCCCACAAATGTTCATCACGGACAGCTTTGGTTCCTCTGAGGCAGTTGGTATGGGAATGTCGGTGTCTGCAAAAGGTGCCGCAGCTAAAACGGCGCAGTTTGCACTGGGTCCGAACTGCGTGGTGTTCACCGAAGAAGGCACACGAGTGGAACCAGGAAGTGGCGAGCGCGGTCTTGTTGCTGTTGGTGGCGCCATTCCGCTTGGCTATTACAAAGATGAAGTGAAGTCTGCACAAACATTCCGCATCTTTGAAGGTCGTCGATGGACTGTCCCCGGCGACTGGGCGGAAGTGAATACCGACGGCACTTTGCATCTGCTTGGTCGTGGATCTGTGTGTATCAACACAGGTGGTGAGAAAGTCTTCCCAGAAGAAGTGGAAGAGGTACTGAAGACTCACGTCAGTGTTCGCGATGCGGTAGCCGTGGGTCTGCCAGATCCGCGGTTTGGCGAAACCATCTGTGCGGTGGTGGAGGCCGAGCCAGGGCATTCCCCAGTGCTTGAGGAGCTGTCCGAGCATGTGAAGTCGAGAATTGCTGCTTATAAGGCTCCTCGACAACTAGTCGTGATTTCAACAATTGGCCGTGCACCAAATGGCAAAGTTGACTACAAGCGCTTGAAGCAACACGCCATTGATGAACTTGGGGCGAAGTAGTCCTCCAATTTGTGGGCATCTCATAAAACGCTGGCGCATCTGTTGTTCCAGAGTTAGACTCTGTCTTGCATTACGAGAGACCTTTGTGGTCCGGCAACCGGGGTAACAGCCGCACGGTGCCTCCTCATCGCAAGATGAGGGATGTGGTTCTGCAATAGCAGGGCAACAGGTCGCTGTCTCTCCGAAGTGCAAACACAACAGTGGTCTGTACCCAGAGGAGGAAACGAAATGGTGTCGCAATTTAGACACAATCACAAGCCGTATCCCGCTTCTGGTGCATGGATGAATGGTGACCCAGTGGGTCATCGCCAGTTTCACGTGTTCGCACAAGACCGCCCGTTCTCGCTAGAGGGTGGAGGTTCGCTGTCCAACGTGACAGTTGCTTATGAGACGTGGGGAACCCTCAACAGTGATGCGTCGAACGCAATTTTGGTGTGTCACGCATGGACAGGGGATAGTCATGTGACGGGGCCAGCAAGTGATGGCCATCCCACTCCAGGTTGGTGGGAGGGAGTTGTTGGTCGTGGTCATGCGATTGACACCGACAAATATTTTGTTGTGTGCGCCAACGTGCTGGGCGGATGTCAAGGTTCAACGGGGCCAGCCTCGCTGCACCCTGATGATGGCAAGCCGTACGGTTTGCGTTTCCCTGTTGTCACTATTCGTGACATGGTGCGTGCGCAAGCATCGTTGGCAGACGCATTGGGAATTCGTGCATGGCGAGCCGTTGTGGGCGGATCTATGGGAGGTATGCAAGCACTGGAGTGGGCCATTATGTTTCCGTCGCGCGTGCGCGCACTTGCTGCGATTGCTACGTCTGCTGCAGCATCCGCACAACAAATTGCGTGGGGTTCAATTGGGCGCCGTTCGTTGTTGATGGATCCGAATTACAACAATGGCGACTATTACAACGCTGCCGATGACGACGGTCCGTGGTACGGACTTTCGGTGGCGCGCATGGTTGCACAGGTCACGTTTCGGACTGACTCTCGATTCAATGATCGTTTTGGTCGGGAGTTGAGCGATAGCAATCTTCACGAACACGGAATTGATTTGTTCTCGCGTTTCAGTGTGGAGGGGTATCTCGACCACCATGGCGACAAGTTGGTCCGCCGGTTTGATGCGAACAGTTATCTTTATGTTGGAAAGGCAATGGACCTACACGATGTGGGCAGGTCCCGCGGCGGGATAGATCAAGCGTTGGCTCGAATTACTGCTCCAACTCTGACCATGAGCATCGATTCCGACATCTTGTATCCGCCGTACCAGCAGGAATACATTCAGCAACGTCTCCGCAATAACGACCCTCGAAATAGCCATTCCGTTATCTCTAGCGATGAGGGCCACGATGGTTTCTTGGTGGAAACGGCGGCCGTCAGCCTTCAGCTATCCCAATTTCTCGATGCCACGCAGTAGCACGGTCAACGACCCGTTGGCGTGAGAGACTAAGAGGCAATGATGTCTCACGTTGTGGCTTCCAGCATGTCGGTCAATGTGCTTGGTATTGGGCTAATTGTTCTTGGACTGGTTCTCTTGGTGGTCACTCTTGCATTTTGGCGATCCGCAGTGGAAGACCCCGAGGTGCTTGCGCCGCTTGAGGTAATGGCAGATCGCGGTTTTGCCCGCGCAGACGAAACAAAGAGACTTGCGCTACTGAATTTGGTGCGGCCTTCAGGTGCTGAGCCAATTGTTCACCACGTGGCACCGGCCGTTTTGGTCCGTGAGCCTCTATCGGAACCAGAGCGTCCGTTCCGCGATCCATACGATCACGCTGACGACGCGGTGGACGTTGTTCCGCAAATCTCTGGCATTATCGACCCGCTATTGAAACAAAAGGATGAGGAGCAGTAAATGGCAGCATTTGACCCACAGGAAATGATTGCGCGCTTCAAAGATCGCGCCGCTGCAGTGCGCAAGCGTCCGCTTCCGCCGGTAGCGGGTGAAGAACGTCAGTTGTTTATTGCACAAGCCGAAAACGACTTCCGCGATTTTGCGATTATCGGTGATGCTGTTGCATCAGTGGAGGACGGCATTCTTGTTCTTCGAATAGATCTGAATCCCTCACAGAAGTGAGTCGCAACTCAACTACTCGTTCGTCTTTTCGAGAGCGCGATGATATTCATGTCATCGCAGCTATCACGGCGGTAGTTGCGTGGGGTGTTGGGCCCATCTTCACGAAGGCGATGTCTGTAGATACCGCTGCAATTGTTTTTTATCGCATGTTGATTGGCGCTCCGCTGATGATTCTTGTGGCAAAAAGAACGGGCGGAGGTTTATCGCTTGACCTCATGAAGAAAACTGCATTGCCAGGAATCTTGTTTGCTTTCTCATTCTTGAGCGGCTTCGCATCCATCAGAATGACGTCTGTTGCCAACGCCACGCTCATCACCACCGTTCAGCCGATTCTTGTTTTGTTCGTGGCTCCAAAGTTGTTCGGCGAAAAGCTTCGCGCACAACAGCTTGTTTACTCTGCGTGTTCCATGGCTGGAGTTTTGTTGGTAGTGCTGGCCGCTGCATCAACGAGTGGCGCCACCTTTAGTGGCGATGTGATGGCCTTGTTGAACGTTGTGATTTGGACGGTGTATTTCGTTCTCGCAAAGAAGCGTCGTCTTGCTGGAGTTCATTCGTGGTCATTCTTAGCGGCTGTGTTTGTGTGGAGCTCGGTTGTCATTCTTCCGTTTGGTGCAATTGCATCAAACGACCTCGGTGCGATGAAATCGTCAGATTGGGTGTACGTGGTCGCCATGGCACTCGGACCCGGACTTGTGGGTCATGGGTTAATGACATGGGCGCAAAGCCATGTCGACGTCTCTTTGGCCTCGTTGTTGGGGTTGCTGAGCCCAGTGATCTCCACCATCGGTGCATGGTGGGCTTTTGGGGAGTCGCTCACTCTGTGGCAAATGGTGGGGGCCGTGGTTGTCCTTAGTTTCCTTGCGCTGCTGGTGAGAGAACAGCGTTCTTCAGCAGAAGCTGTTGCAATCCACGAGGCATAGGCCCGGTTGCGACCTCGGGTTGCCTCGCTAGGCTGTGAGGTACACATGCGGATGTGGCTCAGTTGGTAGAGCATCACCTTGCCAAGGTGAGGGTCGCGAGTTCGAATCTCGTCATCCGCTCCATTGAGACCTTTGTGGTGGGCAATCATGCCTGTAATGGCGATGCTTTGTGCCGAGATGGATGCAACGCGAGTTCCTAACGGCGTTGTGAGGAGTCCTTGCGTTGTGTACCAATCCGAGAAAAGAATTCCGATCAACAGAAGCACGCCAAGATAGTTAAGGACGCGTAATACGCCGCGACTAGTTGCTGCAACTACTGAACCTTTGCAGACGACAGTGGGACCGTTTTGTCGAAAGTGAGAATCCATTCCGTGGGGGATGAGGCAAGAACGGCGCCATCAGTTGGATTGCTGGACACGAGTGTGTTGTGGGCGTAGGCAGTGCTGACATCAACAAATGACAGGGACAGGGCTGCCACAAGCATGAGAAAGAGGCGAGAGACAAGCGTGGACATGGTGCGAAGTGACGACAATTGGATGTCGATAGGGGAGAGTATCGGCTGACGATGAATCAACTGCGTCGGTTCATCAAAGCCAGCCAGATAGGCGCCTGAGGCTTGTGCAATTGGCTCTCTAGCTCTGAAAGGGTGTGGATAAACTCGCTCGGGTGACACGTGACATGAATGAACCAGTTCTTCTCTTTGCTGGGCCAAAAGGAAGCTCTGACGAGCGCGCGGGTCGCATGTTTGCTGAAGCCTTTGATAGCCCTGAAGTTCTGCCGTTGCGCTCTCTTGAGCAGGTCGTCGCCACCGTGGACTCCACTGTGGGATGTTTGGGAATTGTTCCGTTGGAAGATTCATTGCACGGAGAGTTCACACAAGCTGTTGGTCGTTTGTTATTCAACACTTCTAATACCTGCATCACGCGAACTCTTGTTTTGTCCGAGCGAATCTGGGTACAGACCCTCGATCCATCAAAGCCGCCAATGGTTGCGTACTCACATTCGTCCATTTTGGAGAGGTTTGCTCCGGTCCTTGATGAACTAGGAATCGTTAGCGTGTCAACTCCGAACACCACCGAGGCATGTCGGATTGTGGCGGCTCAAGGAAATCCTCTTCATGTGGCATTGGCTCCCGATGTCGTTGCACACGAATACTCGTTGGTTCATCACAGTTTGATGGCGTCATCTGCTGTTGATGTCAACACACGGTACGGACTATTGGGTCGCGGGATTCCAGAGGCACTTGAAGGAGTAGAGACCCTGGCGCTCATCTGTCCGTTGGAAGATCGTGTCGGAACTCTTGCCCGCATCATGGACATCTTCCGTTTGAACGGTGTCAACTTGGTGAGCCTGCGCAGCATCAATGTTGGTGATCAAAACCCACACATGTTCCTCGTGGAGTTTGCCGGTCACCCGGTTGACGATGCCGTTGCCGCGGCGGTTGTTGAGTTGTTCCAGCACGATGTTTATCTCAAGATTGTTGGTGTGTGCACTCCAGCATCATTGGCAATTGAAGATCATCCGGTTCGCACAGTGCCCGCCATTCTGACGAACGTTGATGACTACCAGTCTTGGATCGACACTCATTCGGCCGGCAGACTTCAGTGACCTCAATGCAACACGAAATTGCATACCTCGGGCCAGAGGGCAGTTTTTGTCATCAAGCCGCGTTGATGTTGAAAACTGAAGCGTCGCGCCTTGTGCCAATGAAAGATGTGAAGTCCGTGGTGGCGGCCGTTGAACGTGGAGACGTCCAGCACGGATTGGTGCCAGTCGAAAACTCCGTAGAAGGCGAAGTCACTTCCACCATCCATGAGATTGTGTTCAACACATCACATGTGTTGGTACGAGAAGAAGTCGTTGTCCCTGTCAGTTTCCACGCGTTTGTTTCGTCGGCTTCTGCGCATCCAACGACAGCCATTAGTCATCCCTTTGCGTTGGCGCAGTGCCAGAAATTCATTGCTCGGAAATCCTTCTCCACGCAGACAGCTGATTCAACCAGTGCTGCATGTGAGGCGTTAGCACAACATCCCGATGAATCGGTTGTTGCACTGGGATCACCATTAGCGGGGGAAATCTACGGCTTGCATGTTCTTGAAGAAAATGTTGAGGACAACAAATTGGCGCACACAAAGTTTTATTTGTTGAGCCGGTCTTTGCCACGAGTTCGTCACAATGTTGATTACCGCACATGGATTGCTCTGGTACCGCCAGACAACCACACGGGAGTTCTTGCGGAGATTTTGAACATTTTTTCGTCGCGACAGTTAGCAGTCTTTGCCATTTCATCGCGTCCACTTCGAGCAGAGATTGGTGCGTACTGCTTCATCTTGACTTCTGAAGGTTGGATTGGCGATGCGGTTGTTGAAGACGCAATCCGAGAATTGGTGAGGATTGGGTCAACGGTGCGAGTGATGGGAAGTTTCCCTGCGTGGGATGGCCCTGGCGTCGTTGTTTCGCTCACTGACTTGGAATCCGTCTCCCCAGATGCTCATTCGGGTTTCTCTCAGGCCTTGCCTGCTATTCCGTGGGAGAACAACTAGTGACCTCGGTGGGTGTGATCGGCGCTGGACTCATCGGCGGATCTATTTGTAAGAGTCTTCGCCTCGCAGAGATTTCGAACCTTGTTGTCTACTCACCATCGACGTCAACTCAAGACGAAGTTCGACGTGATGGTTTTGAAGTCGTGGACAATATTTCTGAGATTGTTGCAAATGTTGACTATCTCTTCGTGTGCGTACCATTGGACAAGCAAATGTCCGTTTTTCGCGAGATAGTCGCTGCGATTGAGGCACTTCCACACTCGGGAATCGTTGTTACTGATGTTTCGTCGGTGAAGGGCAATGATGCCCGTGAAGCAGTGGAGATGTTCAAGGCGGCAGGTGTTTCGTTTGTTCCGGGGCATCCGATGGCCGGAACTGAATCATCGGGTTATTCGGCTTCAAGTCCACACATGTTTGCGGGGGCAACGTGGGTGTTGTGTCCAGATGATGTGCCAGGTGGGTCATTACTTGGATTAATGCAGTTGGTTCACATCATGGGCTCGCGAATTTCGCTCTTGGACATCGCAACGCACGATGCAGCTGTGGCCGTAATTAGTCATGTTCCCTATGTCGCTGCGGCTGCCGTAGCCAATCTGCTGACTTCGACAGATGTCTCCGCGGTTGCATTGCAGTTAGCTGCTGGCAGTTTCCGTGATGGCACTCGCGTTGCGGCGTCTGAACCATGGCTATCAACTTCCATGGTCACGTTTAATCGCGGAGAAGTGCAGCGCTTGTTGAAGGTTTTGCAAGACGACATTGCAAATCTTTCGGAATCGTTGGCACAGGGTAACGATGCCGATGTTCAGCGTTTTTTCCAGCGTGGACAAGCTGTTCGTCAACAGTATGAAGCAGCGAAGTCCCCACCACAGCAGGTGATTGTCTCGTGCACTTTCGATAACGCTGAGCAGGTGTTGATGAAGCAATGTGTGGCTGGCGGGTTGATTCGACTCATTGACATTAAGGAAAACGAGTGGACCGTCATTATCGATGTGGTCAGTGAATCTTCGGTCTGAACACTAAACGGGGGTAAGAAATGGCTGTTCA
>JBIIJW010000068.1:0-7011 GCA_044233525.1 Ilumatobacteraceae bacterium
AGTGATTTGGCGCGGACCAATGCTGCACAAAGCACTCGAGCAGTTCCTGACCGACGTGTTCTGGGATGAACCCGATTACTTGTTGATTGACATGCCACCAGGAACTGGCGACATTGCACTCAGCCTCAGCCAGTACTTGCCAAAGGCGGAAGTCATCGTTGTAACAACACCACAAGAGGCAGCACAAAAAGTTGCACGCTTGTCTGCTGCTATGGCAAAGAAGGTCAACTTGCCCGTGCGCGGAGTCATTGAGAACATGTCATGGTTTACCGGTGACGACGGCAAGCGTTACGAACTCTTTGGTTCCGGAGGTGGACAAGAGTTGGCAAAAGAACTCGATGTTCCACTCTTGGCTCAAATTCCACTCACCATGGCATTGCGCGAAGGTGGCGACGACGGCAAGCCCATCGCAGCCGTTGCACCAGAGTCTGAAACCGGCAAGGCGTTCCACGCATTGGCCGAACAAATCGACAAGATGAAGCCAAAGAAGATCTTTAGCAAGGGTCTCAAATTCATCTGACCTGTACTGTGGGGTGCACCCTCACGTCGCATTCGTACTGACAACTACATATAAGGACACATCGTGGACATTCGCATTGGAATCACACAAGCACCGCGCGAGATTGCGTTGGAAGTAGAAGACGACGCCAAGGCACGTGAAGCGTTGAAGACCGCTGTCAATGCAGCTCTCACCGGCGCCACCGACACTCTGTGGATCACCGATAAGAAGGGTCGCGACATTGCGATTCCTTCGGCCAAAATCGCATACGTCGAAATTGGCTCTAGCGACCCAGACCGTCGCATCGGCTTCGGCGGCTGAGCCACAGCGAGCTCAGTTACTAACGCCGCAGAGCCAGTGGCGCACTCACACCCACTCGGTGGGGCAGACTTGCTTCCAGGAAGGGAGCGCCCATGTCAACGATTGGTGAACTCGCACGTCAGCACACAGACCTCACAAAAGAGCAGACCACTCATTTAGTGAACCTCATCTCTGAATGGGGAATGTTGGCCGATCTGTGCTTTGCCGACCTCATGTTGCATGTGCCGCTTGAAAATAGCAAGTGGCTAGTTGTGGCCCAAGTGCGCGCCGCCACCGGACAGACCCTCTACATCGTGGACAAAGTGGGTTCCATGGCCGACGGCGATGAATCGCCGCTGTTGAATCAGGCTTTTCACACCGGCACCATTGTGGAAGGCGAAATCTTCGTCGAAGGTATCGACGAAGACTGTCGCATGATGGCCATTCCTGTCGTACACGACGGTCACACCATTGCCGTGTTGACGCGCGAGTGGAGTCGTCGCACCGGCCGTCAACCAGGCGAATTGGAACGTACTTATCTCGACATGTTCGACCGTTTCGCCAACATGGTGACGCGTGGGTCGTTCCCATTTGTGGGTCGTGTTGCAGACAGCAGCGTGGCGCCACGCGTGGGTGACGGCGCCATCGTGTTGGACGCCGATTCGCGCGTGAAGTACGCATCGCCGAACGCAACATCTGCCTTGCATCGCGTGGGCATCAGTGCAAACGCAGTGGGGCAGACACTTGCTGAATTGGGCGTGATTGATTCATCGGTGCGCCAAGCATTTGAACGCCAAGAACCAGTTGTTGAAGAGTTTGAACAAACAGCCGATGTCACTTTGTTGACACGCTGCATTCCACTGGTGGAAAACACCGACGATGGAAGTGTTGTCACCGGCGCGCTCATGTTGTTGCGCGACGTCACCGAGTTGCGACGCCGAGATCGATTGATTCTCAGCAAAGACGCCACTATTCGTGAGATTCACCACCGCGTGAAGAACAACTTACAAACCATTTCATCGTTGTTGCGTTTACAAGGGCGCCGTTTGGAATCTGCCGAAGCAAAAGCAGCAGTAGCGGAATCCGTACGCCGTATTCGCACTATTGCATTGGTGCACGAAACGTTGTCACGCGAGCCTGGCGACGATGTGGCATTCATTGAAATTGTTCGACCACTACTTCGTCTCGTGGAAGAAAGTTTGCAATCACCAGATCGCCCCATGCGATTCACCGTGATTGGTGACGGTGGCCGTTTGCCCGCAACGGTGGTGACGCCGCTGTCTGTTGTGCTCACCGAGTTACTGCAAAACGCTGTTGACCACGGCTACACCAGTGGAGATGGTGGTGGCAGTGTGGTGGTGCGACTCAATGTTGAAGACGGCATCTTGGCTATTCACGTCATCGACGATGGCCGCGGTATCCCTGCAGATTTCCAATTGGCCGATGCCACCGGACTTGGCTTGTCCATCGTGCGCACACTCGTCACCACCGAATTGGCCGGAACCATTGAGATGCGACCTGCAACAGCAGCAGAGTTGAAAGAAGTGGAACTCACGCCAAAGGCCGGCAACACCGGCACGGTGATTGCGTTGCGCGTTCCGCTAGAGAACGAGTAACGGGTTACAGCGCGGCGCGCTGTTGGCGAAGTGCGCGCTGACGTGCGGCTTCTTCGCGGCGCATCTGACGGCGCTCTTCTTCAGAGGTGCCACCCCAGATACCGGTGTCTTGGTTGGTGTCGAGAGCGAACTGCAGGCATTCAACATGCACAGGGCATTCGCAACACACCGACTTTGCCTTCGCAATTTGCAGAAGCGCTTGACCAGTGGTGCCGATAGGGAAGAACAATTCTGGGTCGGTGTCGCGGCATGTTGCCTGATGACGCCAGGTGTAGTCGGCACTTCCAAGAGCTAGCGAAGACGCGAGGATCGACACGTCGGTTTCCTTAGGTTTTCTCAGGCGCAAACTGCGCGACGGGCTGGGTGGCGAACCACCCGACTGAGAACCCTACGAGCGACTTTGCCAAGTGACAATGTAGAAAGCAAAGTTCAGCAATGTATTTTCAAAAGAGATTTTGAGAAGGTGTGAGAGTCAGGTTGTGACATGGCAAACGTTCAGGTAATCGCCCACCGAGGCGCCTCGAAGGCAGAAAAGGAAAACACGCTTGCTGCGTTTCGTCGTGCGGGTGTTATGGGTTCACACGCAGTGGAACTAGACGTGCGTCGCACAGCAGACGGGCGAATGGCCATTCATCACGATGCCGCACTTGCTGATGGCCGTCTCATTTTTCAAACACACAGCAGTGAATTGCCTGCAGATCTTCCATATCTCGACGAAGCGCTTGATGCATGTGCCGGCATGTGGGTGAATATTGAGATCAAGAACTATCCGCAAGACCCCGACTTCGACGACACGGACATGTTGGCTGCCACTGTTGCGCGTTATTTGGCTGAACGTGGCGAAGACGATCGGTGGTTAATTTCTTGTTTTCACCGCGGCACTGTTGATGCCATGCGAACACTTCGTCCCGAAGTGCGCACCGCGTGGTTAACCATGGGCGTTCGCCCCGAAGATTGCGAGAAAACCGCCCGTTCATTGGCTAACTCGGGTCATACGGCACTGCACCCGTATTTCGGCAACGTCACTCAGCAATGCATCGAAGTGTTCCATTCACACGGCGTGCAGGTGAACTCATGGACGGTGGACGACCCTGCGGTGATGAGTCAGTTGGTGGACTGGGGCATTGATGGCTTGTGCACCAATGTTCCCGACGTTGCGTTGAAAGTTCTCGCCGACCGCGCGTAGATAACTACGGGTGCGAGCGCACCAAGCGCATGGCGTTTGGAACATGTTCAAACGTGATCTCGCGCACTTCACCCAAATAGTCGCCATCGAGTTGATACGGGAACGCGCGATTGTCTCGCGCGATGACAGACGAGACGTTGGTGTGCACATCGAGCCACGGCTTTTCGGGAACACCACCACCGCGCAAGGCGGATGCGAGAGTGCGCAGAATGTGCGATGGATTCATTGTCTTGAACGTGACAACTGACAAACCAGAGTCGAGACCAGTACTTGGCACAAGATCAAGCGGCCTGTTGCCGAGGTACGTATAAGGGTTTGTGTTCATCACCACAGAGAAGTACCCCTCATCCACGGTGTGCCCATCGCCGAACTCCAATGAGAAGTGCGGCCGCTTGCGGTCGAAATCCATGAAGAACGTCTTCAACGATGCGAGAACAAACAACGGATGTCCTGCATATCGCTTCAACGCGGCGCGTTGTTCCACCCAGCGCACCACAGCAGCGTCGTATCCAAGCCCGGTGTGAAACGTGAAGTAACGACGATTGGCTCTGCCCAACCCGATGGGGGAGATGTCGTTGCGGTCGAGAGCATCAACAATGTGTTCCACCGCCTGCAGCGCATCATTCGGCATGCCAAGGGTGCGAGCGAACACGTTGGTGGACCCGCCTGGTAACACCGCGAGCGCGGTCTCCGTGGTGGCAACACCCGTGGCGGCTTCGTTCAGGGTTCCGTCGCCTCCGTAGGCCACCACCACGTCGATGCCCCGGCGGGCAGCATCTTCAGCAAAGCGAGTGGCGTGACCACGGCGGTTTGTTTCCACCACCTGCACGTCGTGATGCTGAGACAGCCGTTGGTGGACCGCAACGGTGTTTTTTGCCGTCACAGAGGACGCAAAGGAGTTCACAATCAGCAAAAGACGCAAGGCCAAATACGGTACCAGCGCCCCCTCCAGCGGGGTACGACAAACGTCACTCGAAATCGGCTCTCAGGGTTGGGGTAAGGGCTAACTGGTCGGTAACAATGTCTCCTATGAATGTGATCGTTTGTGTGAAGCAGATCCCCGACCCCGCAGCGCCAGGTGCACTCGACGGGGCAACCAACACCCTGAAGCGAGATGGCAAGCTCATCCTCGACGACTCCGACGCGTACGGCGTGGAGATGGCACTTCAGTTGGTCGACAAGGCAGGCGGTGGCGAAGTCAGCCTCGTCTCCATGGCGCCAAACAGTGAAACATCTGGTTTGCGTACAGCACTCGCGATGGGCGCTGCAAAAGGTGTGTTGATTTCCGATCCTGCATTGCAAGGTTCAGATGCACTCACCACTGCAAAAGTTCTCGCTGCTGCAATCAAGCGCATGGGCGGTGCAGATCTCATCATCGGTGCAACTGAATCATCAGACGGATACACCGGAACAGTTCCAGAGCAAATGGCAGAACTTCTTGGTTTGCCTTCAGTGACTTTCGCAAAGAAAGTTTCTGTTGAAGGTGGATCATTGAAGGTCGATCGTCAGACCGAAGCTGGTTACGACGAAGTCACCTGCCCACTTCCAGCACTCATCAGCGTGACTGCAGGTGTGGTGGAGCCTCGCTACCCATCGTTCAAGGGCATCATGGCTGCAAAGTCAAAGCCAGTGGAAGAAGTGACTGCAGCAGACCTTGGAGTCACACCAGTTGGCTGGGCAGGCGCAGGTCAGCAGATCAGCAACGTTGCGCAAGCAGAAGCACGCCAAGCTGGCGAAGTCATCGAAGACGATGGCGAGTCATTCGGCAAGATCGTCGGGTTCCTTGAGAACCTGAAGGCAATCTAAGTAAAGGCACTAGAGGAGAATCATCATGGCACTCAACAACATCTGGGTCTTTGCACAAGTTGCAAACGGCGCACCAACTTCAGCAACGCTTGAACTTCTCACCAAGGCACGTGCGTTGTCATCAAACGTCACCGCAATTCTTGGTGGCGACGGAAACGCAGCGGCAACTGTACTCGGCGAGTACGGCGCAACCAAGGTGTATGCAGTCGATCACGGCTCAGCACTTCCTGGCGTTGCAATTGCATCTGCATTGAAGTCAGTGATCGATGGTGGCGAAACACCAGACCTCATCATGTTCCCGCAGAACTACGAAGGTCGCGACGTCATGTCACGCTTGTCAGTGAAAATTGACAAGACCGTTATCACCAACAACATCGACATTTCAGACAACGGCAACGGCGTCACTGTGGTGACACCAATCTTTGGTGGAAACACACTCGTGAGCACATCGTTCACCGGTTCTGCTCCGTACCTCGCAGCATTCCGTCCGAAGTCATTCGCTGCTGAATCAGCAGGTGGTGCAGCAGCTGCAGTCACCGCTGTTGCAGTTCCAGACCTTGGCTCCACCGGCGGCGCAACTGTTAACGCTGTGCACGTGGAAGAGACCTCTGGTCCGAAGTTGGACGAAGCAGACATCGTTGTTGCTGGTGGACGCGGACTCGGCGAGTCTGCAAGCTACGCAATGATCGACGAGCTCGCACAGTTGCTGAAGGGTGCACCTGGTGCATCACGCGCAATTGTGGACGCGGGCTGGGTTCCTTACTCATACCAAGTTGGCCAGACCGGCAAGGTTGTAAAGCCAAACATCTACATCGCAGCGGGCATCTCTGGTGCAACGCAGCACATGGTGGGTATGAAGGGCTCAAAGAACATCATCGCCATCAACAAGGACAAGGAAGCACCAATCTTTGGTGTTGCAGACTTGGGAATTGTTGGCGACGTACACAAGGTGTTGCCAAAGCTCATCGAGGCTTTGAAGGGCCGCTAAGCCGCACAAGCGTTTCAAAAAAAGAACCCTCGCCATCTCGGCGGGGGTTCTTTTTGTTTGTAAGAAGATGCGGGGCAATTAGTGTGCAGGATGCTGATGTCGATATCTGGGGGGCTTGATGGATCACGACAGCACACTGATTGATCGCTGGCAAGAACTATGGCAGAGTGTGGATGGAGTCTCGCGCGGGTTAATCATTGAGAACCAGCCGTGCCCGTTCAACGACGATGCCCGTTGGATTCCCTCACATCTTCAAGCCTGGGAGCCCCTGGTTCACTCAAATGCCCCTGAGAGATTTAGTGCACTTATTTTGCGGGATCTTGATGCAAGTCGTTTTTCTGATAGCGGGGCGAAATCAACCAGTCCATCTCTCTCCCTTCATTTGTTGCGTGCTGCGACAACAGCAGTCCGCAGGGGTGTACCGATTCTGGTGCACACTCAACAACGCTTCGCATCGTTGAAGAAGCCTGCTTCGACAACTGTCTCTCCTTTCAACCTAGATGTCACCAGGCTTCTGGCGTTTGAAGAACTTGTCTATCTTCTTCAGGTTCACTGTGAGTTACCGCTTCCCTCAATCGATCCATCAGCAACCGCTCTCTATCTCACTCCAATTGAG
>JBIIJW010000045.1:0-8881 GCA_044233525.1 Ilumatobacteraceae bacterium
TCGGCGCCAATGGACTTCCTGCGTGTGCGATACCAAGTGATGCCAGCGGGACGCCACCGAATGGCCAGGAGAGTCGAAGCGTTTCAGCAAGCGCATGAAACACAATCAGCGCACTGGTGTGCTGCTGATCATTCGTAAACGACGAAGCGAGCTTTGCTGCGATGCCGTGTAGTGCCGCAAATATTCCAACAGCAACGATGTACCCCGGTGCGGTGAGAAACCACATCCACGCCATTCCTGGGAGAAACCATCCGATAGCAAAGAGCACCCCTGTCGGGAATGGGGCCGTCGTTCGCCGAGATCGCGCAAGAGATGCGTACCATGCCAGCCCAATGAAACTGAGTGGCCACCAGCCCCATGGCGGAAGAGATGCAGCAACGCAAACTCCCGCCAGTAGAGGCGAGAGGTGGCGACGCATTAACGCACCAACGTGGCGCGCACGACGTATCTCATGCTGGTGCTTCCACGTGGGTGGCAGGTAAAGAGCGTGAGCATTGCAGTTGAAGTTGGCTGGACAATCCATAGGGCTGTTGGCCGAACAACCATCACGCGTGACACCTTGTAGGTAAATGATCGCCCTGGTCGTGTCACCTTGATGAGGTCGCCAGGTTTCATGGTCTCAATGCTGTAGAACGGGCGCAGTGCTGCGGTGCGATGGCCACCAATGACAACGTTCCCGCGAGTTCCCGGGAGAGCTGTTCCTGGCCAAAATCCAACACCACGATCAAATTGCGTGTCGGTGACGCCCTTGTAGATGGTGGTCGTGACTTTGAGTCGTGGAATGGATAACTGTCCCACGGTGATGAGCTTGTCAATCTGCGGGACGGCACCTGTGGCATGTGCATGTGCGGGCGACAGCGGAAGTGCACTGAGTGCCACCACAACCATCACTGCTAAACGCCGCATCTTCTTATTGTGTCAGAGTTGCAAGGTGTTTGAGGATTGATTCGCTCGCACTACGCGCTTGTTGAATACATGCTGGAATTCCAATTCCTCGGTAGCTGGCGCCGGCGAAAAAAATTCCGCCGTGTTCAGCATTGACCGAACGCTCAACGTCGGCGAGTTTGTCGAAATGGTGCGGGCGATACTGCGGGAAACTCTCCGCCCATCGACTGGTCCGTACCTCGGTTGGTGTGAGGTCTGCATTGAGATGAAGCTTCATGTCGGCCAACGCAAGATTGAGGAGTTGGTCGTTGTCAAAGTGCATCACATCGAGACCGTCTCGCCCGAGTGACACTCGAACAATCATGGACCCGTCTGTTGGGCGCCAGTGAGCCCACTTGTTCGATCCGAATGATGCGGCTGTTACCCAACGTTGGTCTGGTTTCGGAACGAGATAGCCACTGCCAGTGAGATGTGATGGCCATTGATTGGCGGGAATCGCCATGGTGATGAGAACGACAGATGCATGGTCCCATTGGCGCAGAAGAGTTGCTGCATGCTGACTAACTCCTGCGACAAAGTCGGCACTTTTACGAGCTGGTGATGCGATTGCAATTGCATCACATGTCAACGTGTGGCCAGGTAGGGACACCTGGTATCCCTTGCCATGACGTTCTATGTTTTCAACGGTTGCAGATGTTCGAATAGTTCCGCCGAGGGCGACCACGCGTTCGACAAGCGTGTCGATGAGTGCTCCTATTCCACGCAATGGTGTTCCGAAAATGGGCGAGGTTGACGCGGGTGAATGTAACGCGGCCTTTCGCGCCGATGCGGCCGCCAGCAGCATGCTTCGTTCACTTGTAAGTGCGGCAATCTGTGGAACTGCTGCAATTGAGAAATTGTCTGTGTCTGCGGCGTAAATGCTGCCGACTAATGGATCAACTAAACGTTCCTGAATTTCATTTCCGAATCGTCGCCGAACGTAATGACCAATGGAATCTTTTGGCGTGGTGCGCGGAAGAAGTGGTTCAAGTGCGGCACGAATTTTCCCACGGGGTGAGATGAGGCTTGATGTTGCAAAAGATCGAACTTTTGCAGGGACGCCAAGCAAGAGATCACCTGGGATGGTGTGCATGCCGTTGTGCCATACATATGCATGGGCTCCGGTTGGAGACGTGAGCGCAGCGCCCAGTCCAAGTTCGGTTGCCAACTGTGACGCCCACGGAACTCGAGTGAGGAATGCATCTGCGCCTTCGTCTACTGCAGGTAGACCGGCAAATGGTGATGTGCGAATGACTCCACCAGTATTTGGTTGTGACTCAAGAACAGTGACCGACACCGGTTCAGGTGACTCTGCCAAGACTGTGAGTGCAGTGGTGAGGCCACTCACGCCACCACCAATCACAACGACATGGCGGCTATGTGTCACGCGGTTGCGACCATTCGGGCAAGTGATGCCATGACCGATGCATCGTCGTTGACGCACGCTGTGCGAGCAAATGCAAGTCCGTGAGTTTCTGCGCGATGTGCTGCCTCAATGTCGAGGTCGAACAACACTTCAAGGTGGTCGGCTACGAATCCACATGCAGAGACCAACACTCCATCAATTGGCTCGTCACTATTTCGTGTGGCGCTGAGCGAATCAATTACTTCGAGAATGTCTGGCCCAATCCAAGGCTCGGGTGTGCGGCCTGCTGATTGCCACGCGATAGACCACTGCGACCAGCGAGTGAGACCAGCGCGCTCGGCAACAAGTTCCGCTGTGGCGCGCAACTCGTCTGGGTACGGATCGCCGCCATCGATAATTCTCTGCGGAAGCGAGTGCGCAGTGAAGAGAACTTTGGTGCGCTCGGGCATTGCAGCCAACTTCTTCTTCATGTCCTGTGCGAGAAACTCAATGAACTCGTTGTTGCGCGCCCACGATTCCACGCCAGTGACTTCAATGCCGTGGGGTTCTGCAGCGTCACGAACTCGACCCATGTATTGCCCAATGGAGTAGGAAGAAAAGTGTGGGGCAAGAACGACACCAACAATCTTTTTGAAACCTTGTGCTGCAACATCTTCAACAGCTTCTTCCACGAAGGGAGTTGCATGCTTTAAGCCAAGAAAAACTTGAAAGTGTCCGGGCTGGATGATGTCTAGCTCTCGTTGAAGTGCCGCTGCTTGGTCCTCTGTGAGCTTCTTTAAAGGTGACAATCCACCAATCGCTTCGTAACGATCAATGAGATCTTGTAGCGCTTCCTCTGTTGGCGGACGTCCACGACGAATGTCCGTGTAATAAGGAAGAATTTCTTCCTTCGTACGCGGTGTCCCGTACGCCATGACAACGACTGCGGTGCGTGTGGAATTACTCATGAGTGTCCTCCAGAGTGAACGAAGTCAACGATTGCGTGTAAAACATCGGGGTTGGTGTCTGGTTGTACGCCGTGACCCAAGTTGAAAATGTGTCCGGGGTGTCCCGCATTGTCGGCGAGCACTTGACGAGCGCCATCGAGAGCAATCTCTGTTCCTGCCAACACCAATGCGGGGTCGAGATTGCCTTGCACCACCGTGTTTGCACCAAGACGCTGACGCGCCTGGCGGATTGGTGTCCTCCAGTCGAGGCCAATGATTGCATTGCCGACAGAGTTCATCGACTCCAACAAGTGATCGCAGCCGATTCCAAAGTGGATTCCTCGCACACCTGGATGTCGTTTTGTTAACTCAGAGAAAACTGCTGTGGTGTGTGGCTTCACGAATGTGTCGTAGTCGTGACGAGAAAGTGCGCCAGCCCATGAGTCAAATACTTGGAATGCTTCGGCACCGTGGGTCAACTGAGCAGAGATAAATGTGATGGAATGCTGAACAAGACGACTCATGATGTCGTTCCACAACTGTGTGTCTTCGTGCATTAATCGCTTGGTGTTTTGATAGGTGCGACTGGGGCGACCTTCAATGAGGTAGCTCGCCACAGTGAATGGCGCACCTGCGAATGCGAGGAGGGGAACCTCTAGTTCCTTGACAAGAATGTCCACTGTTTGCGTGACGTAGGAAACGTCGCTGTCTTCAAGTTCACGGAGTCGGGCCAAGTCTTCACGCGTGCGAAGTGGTTGCGACGCAACAGGTCCCGTACCTGGCGCAACATCAATTCCGAATCCAACAGCATGTGGCGGCACCACGATGTCTGAGTACAGCACTGCAGCATCAACGCCGTATCGACGTACTGGTTGCAATGTGAACTCAGCGGCCAACTCTGGCTGCTTAATGGCTTCAAGGATGCTTCCTTCGCCACGAATTTTTCGATATTCGGGCAAGCTACGCCCAGCTTGACGCATGAACCACACCGGCGTCCGTGACGCAGGCGTACCACTTGCTGCCGCTAGGAAAGGGTCGCCAGGAAGACTCGTCATACCTATTGGTTACTTCTGATGCACCCGTCCGCGCAAAGCGGTGAAGGCCAAGGTGAAAGAAATCGCACCAACAATGGCTGATGCCAGGAAGGCTTGAAGAAGTGCACTGCCGTTCCAGCCCTCCAGAATCAAGCTGCGCATGCCAGATAACAGATAGGTAACGGGGTTGTAGTCCGCAGCCGTTGCAAGCCAACCAGTCATCTGCTCTTGCGGCACATAAGCAGTGGTGAGAAACGCAAAGGGAAAGAACAATAAGAAGGCGTTGTTAACGGCAATGGGGTTGCCAGTTTTGAGCGCAATTGCATATGGGAATCCCGTGAATGCAAGACCCCACGCAACAGCGAGTGCGATAAACACCAACATTCCAACTATTCCCGTCTGAAATGAAATACCAATCAGAAGGCCAAGAATGAGGACAGGAATTGCAAGGATGGCAACAACTGCGAAGTCCGCAATCATGCAGCCGAGCAACAACGTGGCACGGTTGACTGGCGTCAGAAGTAAACGATCGAGATATCCATCTTGAATATCGATGACGAGAGATCCAGCACGCGAAATTCCGGTCACCGCAAAGATGATGGAAACAGGCAACTGGAATCCCTTGAAGTCAAAACCAGGTGGAAGGTTGCCTTCAACAAATGATTGCAATGAACCAATATTGACGATCAAGAAGAAGAGCGGAACCATGAGGCCGGGGATGATGGCTTCTTTGTCTCGAATAGAAAGTCGGAGTGCTCGTCGAGCAACCGACAATAAGTCATGAGTGAAACCGGCGCGGCGCGCAAATGCTGGGGTGGAAGCGATCATTGTGCGTCCTCTTCTTGCATGCGGGTTCCTGTTGTTTCAAGGAAAACATCGTCCAGCGTTGGTGTGCGCATGGTGAGTTCGTTCACTGTGATGCCTGCACTACTGAGAGCAACTGCAATTGGGCTTAGTGCGGCGCCACCATTCGAGACACCAATAACAATGCTTTCGCCTTTTGCTTCGATGTGGTCTAGTCCAGGAACAGCTTTCAGTGCATCAGCGGCACGCGATGCGTCGACCGAAGAGACTTTGGCAATGATGACGTCTGCACCGATGGAGCGTTTGAGATCTGCCGGTGTTCCCTCGGCCACAATGCGACCTTTTGCGATGATGCCAACGCGGTGTGCGAGTTCATCTGCTTCTTCTAAGTATTGCGTTGTAAGAAAGATGGTCATCCCCATCTCTTCATTCAATTTTCGAACTTCGGCCCACACTGCTGCGCGACTCACAGGGTCGAGACCAGTAGTCGGTTCGTCGAGGAAGAGTACTTCTGGCTGATGAACGAGAGACGCCGCCAGGTCTAGACGACGTTTCATTCCGCCCGAATAGGTGGAGACTAAATCGTCGATCGCCGAACCAATGTTGACGAGGCCGAGTAGATGGTCAATTCGTTCCTTACGATGCGCGGCGGTGAGTCCATAAAGACGTCCTTGCATGTCGAGAATTTCACGACCGGTTTGCTTGAGATCGAGGGCTGCATCTTGCAGCGCAACTCCAATTCGCAAACGAACATTTTCTGTGTCATGAACAACATCAAACCCAGCAACTGTTGCCGAGCCAGATGTTGGATTTAGCAACGTTGTCAGCATGCGAACGGTGGTGGATTTTCCGGCACCATTTGGTCCGAGAAAGCCGTAGATCTCGCCGGTGTTGATGGAGAGGTTCACGCCGTTGACGGCAATATTGTCGCCAAAAGAACGCACAAGATGTTGTGCGGTGATAGCGGGTGTCATTAGACAAAGGCTATCGGCGGTTTTGGGGCGGGTTCTTTCGAAGTTGGGCCTCAATGCGAGCAACACGTGTGCGAGCAGGTGGGTGCGCCGTGACAATGCGGTCTCGCCAATGAGTGGCACGTTCACCATTGCCAGACGCAATGACGAGTCGCAATGCATCGCGCAGTTCGCGACCAAACCCCATGGTGACGGCCGTTTCGTCTGCTTTGAACTCAGCGCCTTTTCCTGCAACGTTGCTCACAATTTGGGAGAGCGAAATCATGGACAAGAACACCCACGACACAATGGTGAGAGTTCCTGCAACTGTTCGACCAACTAACGATGCGCCAGCCGATTGTCGTGCGAATGTGTCTGTTGCTGCGTGTGCAATGTTCTGAAAGAAGAATCCGATTCGTGCAAGAACGATGATGGGAATACTGAGCCACTGACCAACAGTGAGTGCAACGGTGTGCATGCCCATGTGATGGCTGAGTTCGTGAGCGAGAACACCGCTGAGTTCGTTTCGCGAGAGATTTTTAATTGCCCAACTTGACACGACGACTAAGTGCCCACCTGATGCAAAGGCGTTCAAATCTTCCGAGTCGGTCACGGACAACACAAATTTTCCAACGGGAATATGGTTGGCTTGCGCAACTGGACGCCATGCATTTTGCAAGGCATCGTTTTCGTCGCGAGTGGGAGTTCTGGCTCCGAGTAGTCGAATGAGAACTAAGCGTTGAACTGGTCGAAGAAACAACAAGGCACCTGTGAGCAGCCATGCCAGCGCAAACACTGCAAACGACACTGCAACAAAGAACTGCACCACCCACCAAAACGCTGCGACAGCAACGAGCCATGCTGGAATGAGGGCGACAACAGGAGCAATGGCCGCCACTGCGTAGCCATCAACTCGACGTTGTCGTTGAAGGCGATCTGAGCGTGGCATGACTCTCTAGTCCACCAGCAATAGGGGTGGTGGTCAATGACCCGTTCAACTCGGTCCTGATGACTCACATACACTCGTGACGAGTTGTTCGCCCAAGGAGGGACCACGATGCCAGCACCAACCATTCCAGGCGCAGAGCCTTTCTCCCATCAAGGGTCTGGCCATGTAGGGGTTCTTGTTCTCCATGGATTTACCGGAAACCCTGGGTCGATGCGTGGGTTGGCAGAAGCATGTGCTGCTGCCGGATTTCATGTTGAGCTTCCGCAGTTAGCGGGTCATGGGACTGCGATTGAGGACATGATTCCCACCCGCTGGGCCGACTGGAGCGCAGACGCCAACGCTGCTTATGCAACGTTGGCCAAGCGAGCCTCACGGATTGTCGTGATGGGGCTGTCCATGGGGGGAGCATTGACATTGTGGGTGGGTGCCGAGCATCCAGAAGTAGTGGGGTTGGTGTGCATTAACCCAGCGACACAACCGCAAGCAGCAGAAGTGATGGGAATGTTGCGCGACATGGTTGCCGGTGGAACAGAAGTAATGGATGGGATTGGATCCGACATTGCAGAACCAGGTGTTGTTGAGACGGCGTATTCGGGAACTCCACTTGCAGCACTGCTGTCCTTTCAAGAAGATGGTCTCGTTCCACTTTCTCAGCGGTATTCGTCGATGAAGATGCCGTTGCTGTTGTTTACATCTGTTCAAGACCATGTGGTGAACCCAGCAGATAGTGATGCATTGGCAGCGGCTTACAGTGGGACAGTCGAGCGTGTGATGCTGGAACGTAGTTACCACGTTGCGACGCAAGACTTTGACAAAGAAATCATCTTTGAAAAATCAGTTGCGTTTGCTCAGCGTGTGACGTCCTGATGTTTTCTGTGCTCGCTGCTTTTACGCTCGCTGCGATTCCAAGCCCGTCATCGGGCACGTTGAACCTGGGCCCTCTTCGACTCAATGCATATGGGCTCATGATTGCCATTGGCGTGATTGTTGCTGTGCGAATTGCAGGAAAACGCGCAGAGAAGCGTGGCGTTGCCACAATGGAAGACCTTTCTTCCATTGCAACGTGGGCTGTGCCTGCGGGAATCATTGGCGCTCGCCTGTATCACGTCATTACTGACGCTCAGAGATTTACAGACAACTGGGCTGATGCTTTCAAAATTTGGCAAGGCGGCCTTGGAATTTGGGGCGGTGTTTTTGTTGGTGTTCTCGTTGGTTACTGGCGAGCGCGAGTGCGTGGGTTAGACGCGTGGTGGATTCTCACGTGTGCTGCGCCCGCGATACCTGTTGCTCAAGCCATCGGCCGATGGGGCAACTGGTGGAACCAAGAATTATTTGGTCGACCAACAGATCTTCCGTGGGCGCTGAGCGTTTCCGATTCCACCGCCAGGGGTGCAGGGTTTCCTGTCGATACCACATTCCACCCCACCTTTCTCTATGAATCATTGGCGTGTTTGGCCCTTGCCGGTGCTTTGTTGTGGGTGGAGAAGAAACGGGAGCCAAGGCGAGGTCGCTTAATCGCGTGGTACGCGGCTGGTTACACCACATTCCGCTTCTTCATTGAGGGACTCCGAATAGACGATGCTCACAGCGCGGGCGGATTGCGCCTGAATCAGTGGGTCTCACTTGCTGTCTTCGTTATCTCGGTTGGGTGGCTGGTTTTTGACGCTCGGCGTTCGCATCGCGACACAGAACCGTCTACGGTCACTTCTCATGAGTGAATGTCTTTTCGAAGTTCGTGAGCCAGGAATTGGTCTCATTACGTTTAATCGCCCCGACCGTCTGAATGCGTGGACCGCGCGCATGGGTCACGAGTATTTCGCTGCGCTTGATGCCGCTGTTGCGGACCCGCGCGTACGCGTCATTGTGGTGACGGGTGCAGGAAAGGGTTATTGCGCCGGCGCAGACATGGGAACGCTGCAAGGTATTCC